>CANFOR010000117.1 GCA_947448675.1 Betaproteobacteria bacterium | reverse complement strand
CTCTTGATCCCAGAGGGACCGACACCGACGGCTAGTCCGGGTACTTGAATGTCATAGTGCCATGTCCATTGGGCGCTTGCGCTGGAAGCGGGTGACAGTGCATCCAGAAATTTTTTGGTGAAGACGACGCGACTTATCTCGGATTTGTGGCGCGGAGTGTAGGATGGCGTTATCGAATTTGACGGCATGTGCTGGTTCCAGTTTCGGGAGAAGACCTGTGAACCCGCTACTCAAAAATATTTTTGAGCTACTGTGGTTGCAATTTGGGAGTCGTTGCAACCGCATTGCAACCAACAGTAGTGATGTGGCTTAGCGGGTGATGAACAGGAGAGTAGCCCGCCAGAACGCTAAGCTGTTGATTTATAAGAGAAAACTGGGCAAGAGTGACTTGTGATGAACACTCATGAAGACTGGCTCATTTCGACTCATAATCCTTTGGTCGTTGGTTCGAGCCCAACACGCCCTACCATTCTCAATGTATAATCGTATGCTTCGCGGCTGTAGCTCAGTTGGATAGAGTACTTGGCTACGAACCAAGGGGTCGTGGGTTCAATTCCTGCCAGCCGCACCAAACGACAAGCCCTAGAACAGAAATGTTCTAGGGCTTTTTCGTTGGTACTTTGTTTCATTGGTGCTTTGATTTAAGCTAGATGCACCTGGCCACTTGCTCTGTAAAATTCGGTTGAATTGAAGAGCTTTGGCGGAAAGACAGGGATTCGAACCCTGGATAACCCATAAGGCTATACCGGATTTCGAGTCCGGCGCATTCGACCACTCTGCCATCTTTCCGCATGGGCGAAGCAGCGATTCTAACAGCGAGAACACCCATGCGCCCAGTTACTAATTTACAGACCCTTCCAGGCGAGCTGGCCCCAGCGCCGGAAGATGCCAGCCAATGGATGGAAGGGCGATTGATCGCCGACATGGTGTCTTCCTCATGGGAGGCCTTGCTCATTTTGTTGCTGGTGGTGCCCGTCATGTTCGCTTTGCTGCATAGCTATGTCTGGCGGCCTGGTTTGTATGCGTGGTCTGCTGCGGCATTGGGTATTACCGCTTACCGGTTGCATGTGATGGCCAAGCACCGCAAAAGTTTTACTAATGCGTCGGCCACGGAACAGCAGGCATTTTTGCAGCGCTATGGCTTCGCTTGGCCTCTGAGTGCCTTTATTTGGGCCAGCTCCACCTGGCTGCATTTTGACGTGGCCCCTGAGCACACACAATTTATTTGCTGGGTGATCGTGATTGCGATCGTCACGTTTGCCGTGATCAGTTCGTCGGCGCATTTAAAAACCATGCGCCTGTACGTCAATGTCTATGCTGCAACCTGCTTTGTCATCGTGATATGGGACATCATTTTTAGGCATGGTTTTGTCGCACCAGGCTATGAGTACTATGTAATGCTCATGTTGGTAGCGGTGTATTGGTTTTTTCTGATTCGCACTGGCACCCGCCAGCACAAAACCCTGCGAGCTAGTTTGCAACTGCAGCAAGCCAATGCAGAGTTGATTCGCTCGCTCAAAGAGCAAACCCGCACGGCCTTAGAAGCTGTGCAAGTGAAAAACCGTTTTATTGCCAGCGCTGCGCATGACTTGCGCCAGCCTGTGCACGCATTGAGCCTGTATGCAGACTGGCTGCGCAACGAGCCCGATATGGGTGCCGAGTTGGCGCCCAAAATTTTGCAATCGACCAAAGCGGTGAACGAGCTGTTTGACGCTTTGTTCGATTTGGTACGCCTAGACTCTGGCAAGTTCAAACCCGACTGGCGCGAGCTTTCTTTAGACGATATTGCGCGCGATTTATTGGTGCAATACACGCCGCTGGCCGAAGACAAGGGCATCCAACTGCGTTTGCGGGTGGCCTCGGCCTATGCCTGGAGCGACCCGATCATGTTGCGGCGCATCTTGGGCAATTTGTTATCTAACGCCATCAAACACACGGTGCAGGGTGGCGTGCTTTTGGCGATTCGGCCGCACGGTGAGACGGTGCGTTTAGAGATATGGGACAGTGGTATTGGCATTGCGCCCGAACACCAGCAAATGATCTTCCGCGAGTTCTACCGCGTGCCCATGCACCAGGGCACCGAAGAAGGCTTTGGCTTGGGCTTGTCGATTGTGTCGCGCTTGGCGGTAGCCCTGGGTCACCCCTTGAGCTTGCAATCGCGCCTGGGGCGGGGCACGGTGTTTCGCCTGACCTTGCCATTGGCACGGTCCAGCGACTTCAGCGCCAGCTCAAGCTTCTAGCAAGCCGGTGGTGCGCGCCAAGTGCGAGGCCTGCGAGCGGCTCTTCACGTTCAGGCGGCGGAACAAGCGCCACAGGTGCACTTTGACGGTGTGCTCGCTGATGTCCAGCGCCAGAGCGATGTCGCGGTTGCTCATGCCTTTGTCGAGCAAGATCAATAATTGCTTTTGGCGCTTCGAGAGCTTCTCGCTGGGCAGAGCGGCTTCAAACTCACTGTCGCCGGTAATCAGCAAACGCAGGGCGTTGGCGATCTCGGTGGCGCCAGCGGCTTTTTCAATGTAGACGTCTGCACCCGCAGCCAAGGCCTGGTCTTCGAACTCAGAAGCTGGCGAAGCCGACAGCACCACCAAGGGTACATCGGGAAAGTTTTTCTTCATGGCCATGACACCAGACACTTCAAAGGTGTCGGGCAACTTCAGGTCGAGGCAAATCAGCTCGGGCGGGCCGTGGCGGGTGACTGCTGCAGCCACAGCGCCAATGCGGTCGAGCTCAACCACTTCAATGTCATGCCGCACACGGCGCACCAACATGGCGATGGCATCGCGCATTAAAGGGTGGTCATCTATAACGAAAATACGCATGCTTTACTCCGTAAGTTGTCGTTTAATAATTCAAGCCCATGGCGTCACGCACTTCGCGCATGGTGGCCTGTGCAGTGATGCGGGCGCGGTCGGTGCCTGCGGCCACAATCTCGCGCACACGCTGCGGCGCTTGTACATAGGGTTCGGCGCGTTCCAGCATGGGTTGCTGTTCGCGCAAGATGCTGTCGATGACAGGTTGTTTGCATTCCAGGCAGCCAATGCCCGCGCTGCGGCAGCCGCTGGCGGCCCACTGGCGCGTGGGTTCGTCTGAATACACTTGGTGAAACTGCCACACCGGGCAGCGCTCGGGCTCGCCCGGGTCGCTGCGCTTTACGCGCGCTGGATCGGTGGGCATGGTGCGCACCTTGGTTTCGATGGATTTTTTGTCTTCGCGCATGGCTATGGCATTGCCATAGCTCTTGCTCATTTTGCGGCCGTCGAGGCCGGGCAGTTTGCTCGCTTGGGTGAGCAAAACTTGCGGCTCCACCAACACCGCGCGGCCCTTGCCGTTGAAGTGGCTGGTAAGCAGCTCTTTTTCTGCGCTGCTGAGCTGCTCAAACTTGGCCAAGAAGCCAGGCAGTTTTTGCAAGGCAACGGCATCGCCTTGCTCTTGGAACTTTTTGCGCAGCGAATGGTAGTAGCGTGCGTCTTCTTTGGCTAGCTTTGCCAAAGCGGCCAGGGTAGCGGCCTCGTCGCCAGGGCGGCGACCATACAGGTCGTTAAAGCGACGAGCCGCTTCGCGGGTCAGCTCGACGTGCGAGGCTTGGTCTTCACCTACGGGCACGTACTGGGCTTTGTAGATCAAAATATCGGCCGCCTGCAGCAGCGGGTAGCCCAAGAATCCGTAGGTAGACAGGTCTTTGTCTTTGAGCTGCAGTTGCTGGTCTTTGTAGGTGGGCACGCGCTCTAACCAGCTCATCGGTGTGCCCATGGCCAGCAAGGTGAACAGCTCGGCGTGTTCGGGCAAACGGCTTTGTAAAAAGATGGTGCACTGCTCGGGCTCTAGCCCTGCGGCCAGCCAGTCGATCACCATTTCGTAGACGTTTTGCTCGATGATTTCGCTGCTCTCGTAATGCGTGGTCAGCGCATGCCAGTCGGCCACAAAGTAGTAGCACTCCATTTGGCTTTGCAGGCGCACCCAGTTCTTGAGCGCACCATGGTAGTGGCCCAAATGCAGTGCGCCGGTAGGGCGCATGCCAGAGAGAACGCGTTCTTTCACTTGCATATTCACTTCACTAAAAACGCCAGTGGCGTGAGCACGGCATCGAGCGCCAAGTAGGTCAGGGCCATCACGGGTTGCATCCAAAAGCGGCTGAGCACACCAGCTAAGACCAAAGCCATCACCACAAAAAATCCCCAAGGCTCAATGCGCGACACCTGCACCGCTTGCTTGTAAGGCAGTAGCCCCACCAAAATGCGCCCGCCATCGAGCGGCGGCAAGGGGAAGAGGTTAAAGGCAAACATCACCACATTCACCAAAATGCCCGCTTGGCACATGTCTAAAAAAAAGCGTTCGCGCAAACCAAAACCTACCAACACATAACCCAGCACTGCCCACACCAAGGCTTGGGCCAAATTGGCGCCAGGCCCCGCGAGCGCGACCCACACCATGTCACGTTTAGGGTTCTGGAGTTGGTCAAAGCGCACCGGCACCGGTTTGGCATAACCAAACAAAAATGCGCCCGAGGTAGCGAAGTACAAAAGCAAGGGCATCAGAACAGTGCCCACCGGGTCGATGTGCTTCATCGGGTTGAGTGTTACGCGGCCCAGCGCCCAGGCGGTGTTGTCGCCCAAACGGCGTGCCGCATAGCCGTGCGCAGCCTCATGTACCGTGATCGCAAAGAGCACGGGCAGGGCGTAAACCAGTACGGTTTGAATCAGGTTAGAAATGTCCACGGGCTAGATTGTCGCTGAATGTTTCGCTATAAGCCCAAAGCATTCAGTTGACCGCGCCCCTGGCGCAGCAAAATTGGCTCACCATGACTGAGGTCAAGCACCGTGGTGGGCTCTTGCGCGCATGCGCCTGCGTCGATCACTCCCGCCACTTGGTGCTCCAGCCTTGAGCGAATATCTTCGGCGTCGTTGAGCGCTTCGGTGTCACCAGGCAAGATCAATGTAGTGGCCAAAAGTGGCGCGCCATGCTGCTCCAACAAGTCTTGCAAAGCCTTGTGCTGCGGCACGCGCAGGCCAATGGTTTTGCGCTGCGGGTGGCTCAAGCGGCGCGGCACTTCTTTGGTGGCCTCCAAAATAAATGTGTAGGGCCCTGGTGTGCCCAGCTTGAGCAAACGGTACTGCGCGTTGTCTACGCGGGCGTAGCTGGCCAGCTCGCGCAGGTCGCGGCAGAGCAGAGTGAGGTGGTGCTTGTCGTCTACGCCACGGATGCGCCGCAGGGCATCGGCAGCAGCTTTGTCGTCAATGTGGCATACCAGGGCGTAGCTGGAGTCGGTGGGCACCGCCAAGACCCCACCACGCTCGAGCAATTGCACGGCCTGCTTGAGCAAACGCGGCTGCGGGTTGTCGGGGTGCACTTGAAGGAGTTGGGCCATAGCCATGGACTGTAGCGCAGCGGGCGTAAAAAAGCCGTCTTGCGACGGCTCGTTTACTTTGCTGGCAGCGCACCGTTTTCAAACGGCTGGCTCGCAAGAGCCAGGGCTGGTTGCCTGGGTACAGGCTTGTGTTTGGCTTCGGGCGCGGTTTAGGCGGCTGCAGCTGCCAAGGCTTTCACCTTGGTCGATAGGCGGCTCTTGTCGCGCGCCGCTTTGTTTTTGTGGAAGATGCCTTTGTCGGCCACGGTGTCCACCACGGCTTGCATTTTGGCAAACAGCTCGGTGGCCTTGGCTTTGTCGCCAGAGACAACGGCTTTTTCAACGTTCTTCACCGCAGTGCGGTATTTCGAGCGCAGCGAGGTGTTGGCAGCATTGATTTTGCTGTCTTGGCGTACGCGTTTACGGCCAGAGGCCAGGCGGGGGTTCTTCTTTTTGGGTTTGGCGGATGCCATAAATATTCCTTTAAGTGTCTGAGGATGATGCCAGCAAAGCTCTCCATTATAGCCGCGCTACACTTGGGCTGCTCTAGCCCCGTATGCAGCCCCCGTATGTCACTCTTCAAATCTGCCTCGATCGTCTCGCTGCTCACCCTGGCCTCGCGCATCACCGGCTTGCTGCGCGAGACGCTGATGGCGGCGCTGTTTGGCGTGAGCCCGCTCACCGACGCCTTCAACGTGGCCTTTCGCATCCCCAATTTGTTTCGCCGCGTGCTGGGCGAGGGCGCGTTTAGCCAGGCCTTTGTGCCGGTGCTGGCCGCTAGCAAGGCCGAACAGGGCGAGGCTGGTGCCAAGGCCTTGATCGACAGCGTGGCCACCCTGTTGGCCTGGCTCTTGGTGCTGCTGTGCGTAGCCGGTGTGCTGGGCGCGCCGCTCTTGGTCTGGGCCATGGCCAGTGGCCTGAAGCAAACCGCGCATGGCTTTGAGGCCGCCGTGGTCATGACGCGCTGGATGTTCCCCTACATCGGCTTTATGTCTTTGGTGGCGCTGGCAGGTGGTATTTTGAACACCTGGCGGCAGTTCGCCGTGCCTGCGGCCTCGCCGGTATTGCTCAACCTCGCTCTCATCGCCTCCATGGTGCTGGGCGGCCCCTGGTTCCAGCAGCACGGCATCGAGCCGATTTATGCGCAGTGCGTGGGCGTCATGCTCGGCGGCCTGCTGCAACTGGCCATGCAAGTGCCCGCCCTGCTGCGCCTGGGCCTGCTGCCGCGCATCGGCCTTAGCCTGGGTGCCGTAAAGACCGCCTGGGCCAACCCCACGGCACGCAAGGTGGCCAAGCTCATGCTGCCCGCTTTGCTGGGCGTGAGCGTGGCGCAAATCTCGCTGCTCATCAACACCCAAATTGCCTCGCACCTGGCCCCCGGCAGCGTGAGCTGGATCACCTATGCCGACCGCCTGATGGAGTTCCCCACCGCCATGCTGGGCGTGGCCCTGGGCGTGGTGCTCATGCCCCAGCTGGCCGCTGCGCGTGGCCAGCTGGCGCAAGACCAGGCCCGCTACTCGGCCCTGCTCGACTGGGGCCTGCGCCTGGTGGTCTTGCTGGCCGTGCCCTGCGCCGTGGCCCTGCTGGTGTTTGCCATGCCTTTGGTAGCGGTGCTGTTCCACTACGGCGCTTTTACCGACACTGACGCCCAACGCACCACCGCCGCGCTGACCAACTACGGCGTAGGCCTGCTGGGCATTGTGGCCGTGAAGGTGCTGGCCCCCGGCTACTACGCCCGGCACGACATGCGCACCCCCATGCTGATCGCCGTTACCGTCTTGGTCTTCACCCAAGTGCTGAACTACCTGCTGGTGCCTTACCTGCAGCACGCCGCGCTCACCCTCTCCATTGCCATTGGCGCTTTGCTCAACGCGCTGTGGCTGCTGGTGGGTCTGGTGCGGCGCGGCAGCTACCAACCCCAACCCGGCTGGGCGCGCTTTAGCATGCAGGTGCTGGCCGCCAGCAGCCTGCTCTTGGTGTTTTTGGTATGGGCCAGTAGCGCCGTCCCCTGGCTCGCTTTAAAGGCC
The DNA here is from genome assembly GCA_947448675.1 of Betaproteobacteria bacterium. Classification (GTDB taxonomy): domain Bacteria; phylum Pseudomonadota; class Gammaproteobacteria; order Burkholderiales; family Burkholderiaceae_C; genus CANFOR01. The sequence goes on along the minus strand of CANFOR010000117.1, from coordinate 1,446 downwards.
CACGCTTTTCAGCGAATGGGCCTGCTAACGCTTGTCCTGCTTGCGTCAGCAGCTATTTATTTTGTAGCGCTGTGGTTGGGCGGTTTGAAATTTCGGCAATTTATGCGAAAGTAGCGCCGTGAGCTATTTTGTAGAACAACCCACCGCCCTGCAGTACTTTGCCAGCCTGGTGCAAAGCGACGAGCACTTTCCGCTGTTTGAAGCCGCCTGCAGCCTGGCCCAAGACGAATCGCCCGAGCTCGACGTGCAGCAGGTGCTGGGCGACGCAGACCAACTGCTCGCCCGCCTAAAGCGCCGCCTGCCGCCCGACGCATCGGCCCTGCAACGCCTGCGCCTGCTCAACCACTTTTTCTTTCGCGAGCTGGGCTTTGGCGGCAACCTTAACAACTACTACGACCCCGACAACAGCTACCTGCACGCCGTGCTGCGCACCCGCAAAGGCATCCCCATCAGCCTGGCCGTGCTGTGGCTAGAGCTGGCCCAGGGCCTGGGCCTGCAAGCGCAGGGCGTGGCCTTTCCGGGCCACTTTATGCTCAAAGTCAAGCTGCCCAAAGGCCAGGTGGTGATCGACCCCTTTAGCGGCCAGTCGCTCAGCCGCGAAGAGCTGGCCGAACGCCTAGAGCCCTACAAACGCCGCAGCGGTTTGGTCGGCGAGTTTGACGTGCCCATGGGCCTGTATTTGCAGTCTGCGCCGCCGCGCGACATCATCGCCCGCATGCTGCGCAACCTCAAAGAAATCCACCACAGCCAACAAGACTGGCCGCGCCTGCTGCCCGTGTTAGACCGGCTCGTTACTCTGCTGCCCGAAGCCTGGCCCGAGTACCGCGACCGCGGCCTGGCCTGGGCCGCCCTGGGCGAACCCAGCCGCGCCGTGCCCGACCTAGAGCTGTATCTAGCCCAAGCCGAAGACGCGCTCGATCTGGACTTGATCGCCCAGCGCGTAGCCGAGCTGCGCAGCTTGCCGCACTAGGCTACTGAGGGATAAAAATGCCGCTAAGGCGCATGGAATATGCGTAGACAGCTATAAATTTTGTAGCTAATGGCGTAAATATTTGATGCCATTGGGTTTTTAAGGATTTTTATGAATGATTTAAACCGCAAGAGCATTTGTATACCGCAGGTTTTGCGGTATACATTCGTTAGGAGTTCAGTTTGTGAGCACCACTGAGAATGATAGTGATGGCCGAAAAAAACTCTTTGCAGAGTTGAAGGGAGAGCTATTTAAGCGTCAACTTTCCAACTCAGATAATTTCGACAAGGCTGTTCTTGCATACTCCAGCGCCGGGCTTGCTTTGTCCTTGGGTTTCTTGAAAGATTTTGTCCCAATCGCTAAGGCTAGTTACACGTGTCTATTGTTCCCCCCCGCGTCACAATAGATGTCGCCTTCTTAGAACTCAAGAACACGGGGGCGGCGATGAAGGAATCAATTGGCACGTTTCGGACAAT
>CANFOR010000116.1 GCA_947448675.1 Betaproteobacteria bacterium | reverse complement strand
TTCACAAGCAACCAGGCCTGCTTTTGCTCAGCCGCGACGAACTCATGCGCCACGAGGCCGCAGGCATTACCAGTCAAGCCTTTCCCAAAAATATTCGCCTGGGTGGTGTGGACTGTGCCGCCGCCTACTTGCACGAGCCGGGCGACGCGCGCGACGGCATCACCGTGAGTCTGCCCCTGTTTGTGCTCAACCAGGTCAACGAAGAGCGCTGCGAATGGCTGGTGCCCGGCATGCTGCAAGCCAAAGTGCAGGCCTTGCTGAAAAGCCTGCACCAGCGGCCCCGTTCGCGCCTGGTGCCGCTGCCAGAAACCGCGGCGCGGTTTACCCAAGCGCTGTTGCAGCCCGAGCAGTTTGGCGCAGGCAGTTTGGTCGATGCCGTGCTGAAACTGGTGCGCAAAGCCACCAGCCTGGACATCGTGCGCAACGACCTCAAGCTCGATGCAGTGGGCACGCATTTGTTCATGAACTTTCGGGTCGTCGATGAGCATGGTCGCCAACTCGGCACTGGTCGCAACCTGGGCGCACTCAAGGCCGAGCTGGGTGCGCAAGCGCGCGGCGCCTTTCAGGCACTGGCGGGCATGAAGTTGGCTGCTTCAAACACCAACACTAACACCAATACAAACGCTAATGCGGTTCCCATTTTAGAGCAAAAAGTGCCAGAAACGCCCGCCAATACTGCGTATGCAGCTCCTAAAAATATAGCAAACCAAGTGCCTGCGAGTGCCACCAGTATGGCCGACAAAGGCTACACCAGCTGGACTTTTGGCGAACTGCCCGAGCTGATGGAGGTGCACAAAGGCGGCCAAACTTTGATCGGCTTTCCGGCCTTGATCGACCGCATCGAGGCCGTTGGCATTGAGGTCTTCGACGAGCCCGAAGTGGCCGCTGCGCGGCACCGCGCGGGTCTGCGCCGCCTGTTTGCGCTACAGATCAAAGACGCGCTCAAGTACTTGGAAAAAAACCTGCCCGAGTTGCAAAAAATGGCCGTGGCTTTTATGCAGGTCGGGCGCACGGCCGAAGGGGCGGGCGGCGGCACGCTGGACGAACTGCGCGCACAAATTTTAGAAGTCGCACTCGATCGCGCCTTCTTGCTTGATCCCCTGCCCACCGACGCCCAGGCTTTTCAGCGCCGGGTCGAAGAGGGCCGGGGTCGCCTGACTTTGATCGCCAATGAAGTGGCGCGTTTGGCCGCTAGCCTGCTCACCGAGCACGCCAGCGCCCTGCGCAAAATCAAAGACAGCAAGGCCTACCCAGAAGCCATGGCAGACGCCGCGCAGCAGTTGCAACGCCTGATGCCCAAACGCTTTTTGGCCAGTACGCCTTGGCCTGCCTTGCAGCACCTGGCGCGCTACCTTAAAGCTATTACTTTGCGCCTAGACAAAATTCGCGCCGACCCGGCCCGCGACGCAGCGCGTTTGGCTGAGCTGCGCCCGCAAGAGCAGCGCTATTGGCGCTTGGTGGCCGAGCGCAAAGGCGCAGTCGATGTGCGCATGGCTGAGTTACGTTGGTTGCTGGAAGAATTGCGCGTGAGTTTCTTCGCGCAAGAGCTGCGCACGCCCCAGCCGGTCAGTGTCAAACGCTTAGACAAACTGTGGGCACAGTTGAGTTTGTGATGGTTTACCCCAAATTCTAAACACGAGTGTTGTAAAGATGCTTCATTGTGCCAAATGAATGATTAAGTTCTGTTAGATTAGCCGCAGATAGCTAATTATAAAAACGGAGCCTTCGTTGGAAGTTTCTACAAACTTTAAATTAACATGGGGTCTGCGCTGGCGGATTTGGCGGCGCGACATTCAACTCATGGAAACCATTGCGCGCGGTGCCCTGATGCGCATCGGCGTCTGCGACGAAACCGACAGCCTGGTGCGCTGTGTCTGGGACAAAGCCAGCGGTCAGTTAATTGTAATGGTCTACCTAGCCCAGTTTGACCATGCCGCATGGTCGATGTCGCGGCATATCGAGCATTACCTGGTGCGCCAATTCAAGGGGCTGTACCACGTTGGCGTGCATTCGGTGCACATGAGTGTGACGCGGGCTAAAGCCTTTAAAGAAATACCCGAACAAAAAAGCGCCACGCCCCTGCGCGCCTTGCTGCGCGAGCGACGCAAAACTGGCGTTAAAACCAATGCTGTCACGGGTTTGAACATTGCTAAAAAATGGAGCTTGTCCCATCCGCAATTTGAAGAAGCCTTTGCCAAAACCGTGCAGGCCGAACTGGGCGAACTACCGCCCTCGCGCTGGGAGAGTAAGCCTTCTGTGGCAGGGCTTGATGCCAAAGCCAGCAAACCAGCACCACGCAAGCTGAGCAAGGCCCAGGTGCAAGCGGCTTTGTTGACCGAGGAATATTTGTCGGTGCCTGGGTATGAAATTTCAGAGGTCAATTTTGAAGAATTTCTGAGCTCGGTCCCCGCGCCCAAAGAAGCGGGGGCCAGCCGTGCCCCCGCTGCTGCACCGTTGGCACCTGCAGCCAGCAAACCTGCACCTAGTCTTTACAAGGGCTTTCCACCTGAGGCCGACGTGCTGGACAAGGCCGCCTAAACCTTGTCGCCCTGCGGGTCGTGGTTCAATACGGCCATGAGCTATCTGAAGTCGCAAATCGCTATGGCACCCAAGTCGCCTATTGAGGGCCTGTTCCACATTGCTTTTTATAAATTTGTCCATTTGACTGAGCCCCAGGCCGTGGTCGATGCGTTGCGCGAAATCACCCAAGAGCTAACGGGCAGCTTGCTGGTGGCCAGCGAGGGCATTAACGGCATGCTGGCTGGCTCGGCCGAGCAGCTCGACGCCTTTGCGCTGGTGCTGGAAAACGATGCCCGTTTTGCCGGAGCCTTTGTTGGCATGGTTTACAAACGCACGGTTTGCACGGTGCGCCCCTTTGGCCGCATGAAAGTGCATCTGAAAAAAGAAATTGTGCCACTGGGCGTGGATGGCGTAGACGCTACCCAACACCATGGCATTGATGTCAGCCCGCAAGACTGGCGCGAGCTGATCGCGCGCGACGATGTAGTGGTGATTGACAACCGCAACAGCTTTGAGTTTCGCATGGGCCGCTTTGCCAATGCCATCGACCCGCAGGTGACGAACTTTCGCGACTTCCCGCAGTACATGCTCGACCATATTCCGCAGTGGCAGGCCGAGGGCAAGAAGATTGCCATGTACTGCACCGGCGGCATTCGCTGCGAGAAAACCGGCGCTTGGATGGCCGAGCAGGGCGTGCCCATCTACCAGCTCGAGGGCGGCATCCTCAACTACTTTGCGCAAATGCCCGACGCGCAAGCCGACTGGCAGGGCGACTGCTTTGTGTTTGACAACCGCGTCGCGCTCGACACCCAGTTGCAGCAAACCGGCGCCACGCCCGACGAGGCTTATGCCGATGAGCCCGACGCCGAGTGGCGCATTGCGCGGGCGCGTCGGCTGGCCGCGCAGTCTTAGGGTTTTTACATGACCGACGCGGTAGGCCCTAGCTGGGTGGCCTTGCCCCAGGCGGGCTCCTGGTTTACGGTGTTGGGATTTTTGCTAGACCGTTTTCCCCATGTGGCTGAAGCTGAGTGGCGCGAGCGCATGCAGCGTGGCGAGGTGCTGTCCGTGCAGGCTGAACACCTACAGACGCTGAACCCACTCAGCCCCTATGCAGCAGGCCTGCGCGTGCGTTACCTGCGCCACGTAGCGCAGGAAGCGCGCATTCCTTTTGAAGCCCAGCTGCTGTTTGAAGACGCACACATTGTGGTGGCCGACAAACCGCATTTTTTGCCCGTCACGCCCTCGGGCCACTATGTGCAAGAAACCCTGTTGGCCCGCCTGCGCCAAGCCTTGCAGTGCGACACCTTGGCCCCGATGCACCGGCTGGACCGCGACACCGCAGGTTTGGTGCTGCTGAGCAAACAAGTTGCCACGCGCGGGGCTTACCACGCGCTGTTCAGCCAACGCCAAGCGCAGAAAATTTACCACGCCGTAGCCCCCTGGCACAGCGGCCTGGTGCTGACACCGCTGCGCAGCTCGCGCTTGGAAACGGCGGCACACTTCATGCAAATGCAAGAAAGCCCTGGCGAGCCCAATGCCCACACCCGCATGCGGGTGCTGGAGCACAGCGCGCATTGGGCGCGCTACGAGCTGCAGCCTATCACTGGCAAACGCCACCAGCTGCGCGTGCACATGGCCGCGCTTGGCCTTCCGATTCGCTTTGACGGCATCTACCCGGTGCTGACGCCCGCGCCCTTGCCGGGCAGCGCGCCCGACTACAGCCGCCCCTTGCAATTGCTGGCCAAAGAGCTGTGCTTTACCGATCCGCTGAGCGGGCAAGAGCGCAGCTTTATCAGCCGCCAGCAATTGCTGCCCTTGCCAGAAGCAGCGCTGGCCCGCGTTCTTGCGCCATAGGCAGTGCCACAGCCCACGCTAATGCCTTCACCGACACACTCGGCGCGAGCAGAGTGGCCATCAGGTGGGCAAATTACAATCACACCATTGGCCCGTAACATGGGCCCAACGTGGATGCAAGGAAGCAAGCGTGGCCGGACACAGTAAATGGGCGAATATTCAGCACCGCAAGGGCAGGCAAGACGAAAAACGCCAGCGCGTTTGGACGCGCGTGGTGCGCGAGATCATGGTGGCCGCACGCACTGGCGGCGGCGATCCATCGGCCAACCCGCGCCTGCGCTTGGCGATTGAAAAGGCCAAGGCGGCCAACATGCCCGCCGACACCGTCAAGCGCAACATCGACAAAGCTACCGGCAACCTAGAAGGCGTGCATTACGAAGAAATTCGCTACGAAGGCTATGGCATTGGCGGTGCGGCCATCATCGTCGACACCATGACCGACAACCGCGTGCGCACCGTGGCCGAGGTGCGCCATATGTTCAGCAAATACGGCGGCAATATGGGCACGGAAGGCTCGGTGGCCTTTCAGTTCAAGCACTGCGGGCAGATGGTGTTTGCCCCTGGCACCAGCGAGGAGCGGGTGATGGAAGTGGCCCTGGAAGCCGGTGCCGAAGATGTGCTCACCGACGCCGAAGGTGCGATCGAAGTGCTGAGTTCGGCGCATGACTTTGAAGCCGTGAAAAACGCGCTCGAAGCCGCAGGCTTGAAACCCGAGTTGGCCGAAGTCACCATGCGCGCCGAGAACAGCATCGAGCTGGCGGGCCACGAAGCCGAGAAAATGCAGCGCCTGATCGACATGCTCGAAGACCTCGACGACGTGCAAGCCGTATTTCATAACGCCGAGTTGGCGCTATGAAGGTCTTGGTCGTGGGCGGCGGTGGCCGCGAGCATGCCCTGGCCTGGGCCCTGGCCCAGTCGCCCAAGGTGCAAAAAGTTTTCGTTGCGCCGGGCAATGGCGGCACTGCGCTGGACGGCCGCTTGCAGAATGTCAATATCACAGAAACGCAGGCCCTGCTTGCGTGGGCAGCTACTGAAAAGATAGCGATCACAGTGGTCGGCCCAGAGCAACCGCTGGCTGCTGGCATGGTTGATGCGTTCCGCGCCAAGGGCATGCGCATCTTTGGCCCCACGCAAGCCGCCGCGCAGTTGGAAAGCTCCAAAGCCTTTAGCAAAGCGTTTATGCAGCGCCACGGCATTCCCACCGCGGCCTACCAAAGCTTTACCGACGCAGGCTTGGCCCACGCCTATGTGGACGCGCAGGGCGCGCCCATCGTCGTCAAGGCCGACGGCCTGGCCGCAGGCAAAGGCGTGGTGGTGGCCATGACGGCCGACCAGGCGCATGCGGCAATCGACTTCATGCTGGAAGGCAATGCGCTGGGCGTAGTGCACAACGGCGAAGCGCGCGTAGTCATTGAAGCGTTTTTGCAAGGCGAAGAAGCCAGCTTTATCGTGATGTGCGACGGCAAAAACGTCACCGCATTGGCCACCAGCCAAGACCACAAGCGCTTGCTCGACGGCGACGCTGGCCCCAACACCGGCGGCATGGGCGCTTACAGCCCCGCGCCTGTGGTCACGCCGCAAGTGCATGCCCGGGCCATGCGCGAAGTGATTTTGCCGACCATCAAAGGCATGGAGAAAGACGGCATTCCCTACACCGGCTTTTTGTACGCAGGCCTGATGATCGACGCCCAGGGCGGCGTGAAAACCTTAGAGTTCAACTGCCGCATGGGCGACCCCGAAACCCAACCGATTGTGATGCGCCTCAAAAACGATTGGTTCGACCTGCTAATGGCCGCCACCAGCGGCACGCTCGACCAGGTCGAGCTGCAGTGGGACCGGCGCGTCGCCCTGGGCGTGGTGATGGCCGCGCACGGCTACCCGATGAGCCCACGCAAAGGCGACGCCATTACCGGCCTGCCGCCCGTGAGTGTGCAAGGCGGTGAAGACGCGGTAGTTTTCCACGCCGGTACGCAGGCCAGCGCCGAGGGCACCATTACCAGCGGAGGTCGGGTGCTCTGCGTCACTGTATTGGCTGAGTCGGTGAAGGCTGCACAGCAACGCGTGTACGAGATCGCGCAAGGCATTGCTTTTGACGGGGCCCAGTACCGGCGTGACATTGGCTGGCGCGCCGTGCGCCATTGAACAATGCCTTGCATGAGCGTGAGCGATTTCCCCAAGCCCTATGCCCTGCAGTTTCGCGGCAGCCGCATCGCCCGCGCGCTGCTGCGCTTGGCTGGTTGGCAGGTGCTGTTCCAGGGTTTTCCGGCGCAGCAAGGCGTGCTGGTGGTCTACCCGCACACTAGCAACTGGGACTTCATCGTGATGATTTTGGCCAAGTGGTCGGTCGGCGTGCAGGTGAGCTTTTGGGGCAAAGACAAGCTCTTTCGCATTCCACTCTTCGGTGCTTGGTTGCGCTGGCTGGGCGGTGTGCCGGTGGCGCGCACCAGCCCGCGCGGTGTGGTGGGCAATATGGTCGATGGCTTCGTGCGCAAAAAAGCCCAGGGCGACTATTTTTGGCTCGGCCTGGCCCCCGAAGGCACGCGCAAATACATTGCCGGTTGGCGCAGCGGTTTTTACTTGACCGCCGTGCAGGCCCAGTTGCCACTGGGCCTGATCCAACTCGACTACGCGCGCAAGCAGGTGCGGATCCTCGACTTCATTAGTTTGAGCGGCCAGGCCGATGCCGACATGGCGCGCATTGCGGACCTGTGCGCAGGCGTGCAGGGCCTGAACCCCGCCGCAGCCGCGCCCGTGGTCTTGCTCGACCCGGCCATTGACCGCGCCAGCACCGTGGTGCCATAAGCGCGCTGCAATAGAGGCCCTATGCAAAGTAATACCCAAAGTAACACCCACAGCCACACCATCACTAGCGTGCGCGACTACCTGCTGGGCCTGCAAACGCGCATCACCCAGGCCATTGCCCAGCTCGACGGCCACAGCTTTGTGGCCGACACTTGGGCCAAAGCGCCAGGTGAGCTTTTGCAGGGCAATGGCATCACCTGCATTTTGGAGGGTGGGGCAGTATTTGAGCGCGCTGGGTGCGGCTTTTCGCATGTGACGGGCCCCAAGCTGCCACCCTCGGCCACCCAGCACCGACCCGAGCTGGCGGGTGCACCCTTTGAGGCCTTGGGCGTGTCTTTGGTGTTCCACCCGCGCAACCCCTATGCGCCCACCGTGCACATGAACGTGCGCATGCTGGCGGCCACGCCCGCCGGGGGTGAGTCCGTCTGCTGGTTTGGCGGTGGCATGGACCTCACGCCCTACTATGGTTTTACCGAAGACGTGCAACACTTTCACACCACCTGCCGTACCGCGCTGGCACCTTTTGGCGCCGACAAATACCCGCGCTTTAAAACCTGGTGCGACGAGTATTTTTTCTTAAAGCACCGCAACGAGCCGCGCGGCGTGGGAGGCATCTTTTTTGACGACTTTGCCGAGGGCGGTTTTGCCAATGGTTTTGCGCTGATGCAAGCCGTCGGCGACAACTTGCTCAGCGCCTACCTGCCCATTGCCCGGCGCCGCCAGGCCATGCCCTATGGCGAGCGCGAGCGCGCCTTTCAGCTCTACCGCCGGGGTCGCTATGTGGAGTTCAACCTGGTGTGGGACCGGGGCACGCACTTTGGCCTGCAGTCGGGCGGACGCACCGAGTCTATTTTGATGTCCATGCCGCCCCTGGCCAGCTGGGCCTACGCACCCACGCCCGAGCCCGGCTCGCCCGAAGCCGCGCTGTACAGCGACTACTTGGTGCGCAAAGACTGGCTGCAGGACGCGCCGTGAGCACAGCCCAGAGCGTGGGGGGCGAGCCGCCACCAGCGCAGGCGCTGCCGCAACAACGCATCGGCATTCTGGGCGGCGCATTCGATCCGCCGCACAATGCCCATGTAGCCATGGCCCAAGCCGCGCTGCAGCAGCTCCAGCTCGACCACCTGCTGGTGCTGCCCACCGGCCAAGCCTGGCACAAAAGCCGCAGCCTCAGCCCAGCCGCACAGCGCGTGGCCATGACCGAGTTGGCCTTTGCCAGCATGGCCCGCGTGCAGGTCGATGCGCGCGAAACGCTGCGCGAGGGGCCAACCTACAGCATCGACACCTTGCAAGCGTTGCGCCACGAACACCCGGGCGCAGAATTCTTTTTGATCATCGGCCAAGATCAGGCCGAACGCTTTGCCACATGGCACCGGGCAGCTGAGATTGCCGCAGGTGCTACAATATGTGTAGCTGCCCGCGCGCTATCTACGGGCGTTCCAGGCCTTCTTACCCCTCAAATTGTGCTGCAAAACGGGCCCTTATCAGCCCCAAATCCTGCGCAAATCGGCTTGCAACTGCCTTGGCTACCCGTGAGTGCTACCGAGATTCGCCAGCGCGTGGCCAAGGGCCAAAACGTCGCGCATCTGGTACCCGAAGCCGTTGCGCGGTATATTGAACACCATTCGCTTTACAAAACCACTTGATGACCACAGAAACCGCCGCCAAAAAAGACACCCAAAAACTCCAACGCGCCA
>CANFOR010000115.1 GCA_947448675.1 Betaproteobacteria bacterium | reverse complement strand
TCATTGCCCGGGTCGCCGTGGGCAATGTCGCCACCGATCGTGCCGCGGTTGCGCACCTGCGGGTCGGCAATCAGCTTGGCGGCCTCGGCCAATAAAGGCAGCTTGCTTTGGACGATGGGGGAATTGATCAACTCGCTTTCCGTTGTCATCGCGCCAATGACCACGCTTGCGCCTTCTTCACGGATGCCGCGCAGCTCGGGAATGCGATTGATATCGATCAAATGCGTGGGCTCGGCAAAGCGCAGCTTCATCATCGGCAGCAGGCTGTGCCCGCCCGCTAGCAATTTGGCCTCGGAGCCAAACTGCCCCATGAGCGCAATCGCTTCGCCAATGGACTTGGGTGCGTGGTAGTCAAAACGCGGTGGAATCATGAAAACTGCTCCTGTGAAATAGGTCTATGAAAAAATAGTGTAGGGCCGTTTCGTTACAGATTGGGGCGTGGTTTTTTTCTTAGCGTGTAAAGCATCGGGCTCGCATTTTTTTGCAGCACGAAACGCCATATTCAGCACATGAATTGACGAAATATTGAGCTTAAAAAAAGTCAATAGGGAATGTCCTAGACGTCAATGCGCCTGCAAACCCAGCGCTTGGCGAAGGGCCAACTTCGTAGCCCGCGCTACTGGTACCCTGGGATGCTGTTTGTCTTTGAAGTGCAGATAGCTTTTACCGGCCTCATTGCGCAAAGCCGCCACAGCCCGCAAATTGACCACGTAGCAGCGGTGCACCCGCATGAAATGCAGCGGATCCAGGCGCGCAGCCAAGTCGCCAATGCCCCAAATACAGCGCTGCCAACCCGCCCGCGTGCACAAGCTGGTGGCATGCGCATCGGACTGTACAAAGAAAATGTCTTGCGGATCGACCAAGGCGCTGCCGTAGTCATTCAACACCGGCACTTTTTGCAAGCGCTGCGCAGCAAGCTCCGGACCCAGAGGTGCCGCCGACTGCAGCATCTGCGTCACGTCGTAAAACTTCAAAACAAAACCCATCAAATGGGCGCGCTGGTCAAGCAAACGCGTGGCTTTGAACAGCAAAACCTGCTCCAGCCAATGCACCATCATGCTGATGGGTTTGGCTGGGCTGGCAAGCGCATGCTCGGCCTGGTCCAGCATGCAGAGAAGTTGACTTTGCGAATGCGCAAACGCGGGCGGCAAAACCAGTTGGCGCACAGCGCAACGCTCGTCGAAAGGGAAAATTTGGCGCGCGCCATCGTTCATGGCCATTACGTTGCGCCGTGCATCGAGATGCACCACACCCACCTCGCAATTTTCAAACCACAGCAAAGTAGCAGACTGCGCGCCTAAAGCATTCATACATTGCGCTCCAACGGTATCTTGTCGTTTGTTAGCTGCCTCAGTTTAATGCATATCCCCACCCGCGCAGTGGCGGCTGCCAAGCTGAGCAGCAGGCTTGCTGCACTGCGGTAACATTGCCCAGTGAACGCACCATTTCCCCTCTTCCCACTGCCCACCGCTGCCGACGAGCAACCCCGTCTGCGCGAGATCCCTTACAACTACACCTCGTTCTCGGACCGCGAGATCGTGATCCGCTTGCTGGGCGCACCCGCGTGGGAGCTGCTCAACCAGTTGCGTGGCGAGCGCCGCACGGGCCGCTCGGCGCGCATGCTCTACGAGGTGTTGGGCGACATTTGGGTGGTGCAGCGCAACCCCTATTTGCAAGACGACTTGCTCGACAACCCCAAGCGCCGCAAGCAATTGGTTGAAGCCTTGCAGCACCGCTTGGGCGAGATTGAAAAACGCCGTACACCCGCCGCAGACGCCGCCCGTGACGCCCGCGTAGAACAGCTCATTGAGGCTGCAAAGCGCGCCGTTAGTGCGTTTGACGCTATCTTTTTAGAAGCATCCACGCTGCGCAAGCAAGTCGCTAAAGTGCTGGGCCGGGTGACTGCCAAAGACAACATCAAGTTCGACGGCCTGTCGCGCGTCAGCCATGTGACCGACGCCACCGACTGGCGCGTCGAGTACCCCTTTGTGGTGCTCACGCCCGACACTGAGGCCGAAATGGCCGAACTGGTGCGCGGCTGCTTTGAAATTGGCTTGACCATCATCCCGCGCGGTGGCGGCACGGGCTACACCGGCGGCGCGATTCCGCTGACCTGGAAGAGCGCGGTCATCAACACCGAGAAGCTCGAAGCCATGAGCGAGGTGGAGTTCAAAGCCCTGCCCGGCGTGACACAGCCTGTGGCCACGGTGTGGACGGAGGCCGGCGTGGTGACCCAGCGCGTGGCTGATGCCGCCGAGCGCGCAGGCTATGTGTTTGCCGTAGACCCCACCTCGGCCGAAGCCTCGTGCATTGGCGGCAACATCGCCATGAACGCGGGCGGTAAAAAAGCTGTGCTCTGGGGCACAGCGCTGGACAACCTGGCCAGCTGGCGCATGGTCACGCCGCAGGCCGAATGGCTAGAGGTGACCCGCATCAACCACAACCTGGGCAAGATCCATGACGCGCCCCTGGCCAGCTTTGCCTTGCAGTACTTCAAAGCCGATGGCAAAACCCATTTGCGCAGCGAGCAGCTCGACATACCGGGCAGCACTTTCCGCAAAGAGGGCCTGGGCAAAGACGTGACCGACAAGTTTTTGGCGGGCCTGCCCGGCATCCAAAAAGAAGGCTGCGACGGCCTGATTACCAGCGCGCGTTGGATCGTGCACAAAATGCCGCAGCACACCCGCACGGTGTGCCTGGAGTTTTTTGGCAATGCCAAAGATGCTGTGCCCAGCATTGTCGAAATCAAAGACTTTATGTTCGCCGAGCCCAAGCGCAGCGCCGTGCTGCTGGCGGGACTGGAGCACCTGGACGACCGCTACTTGAAAGCCGTGGGCTACAGCACCAAGAGCAAAAAAGGCAATGGCGCTTTGCCCAAGATGGTGCTGATTGGCGACATTGCTGGCGACGATGCCGATGCCGTGGCCCGCGCCACCAGCGAGGTGGTGCGCATCGCCAACTCGCGCCATGGTGAAGGCTTTGTTGCTATCAGTTCAGAAGCACGCAAAAAGTTTTGGCTCGACCGCAAGCGCACCGCCGCGATCAGCAAACACACCAATGCCTTCAAGATCAATGAAGACGTGGTGATCCCCCTGCCGCGCATGGCCGAGTACACCGACGGCATCGAACGCATCAACATCGAACTGAGTTTGCGCAACAAGCTGGCCTTTGCCGACGCGCTCTTGGCCTTCTTTGAAAAAGGTAACTTGCCCCTGGGTAAGCAAGACGACGCCAGCGAGATTGCCTCGGCCGAGCTGCTCGAAGACCGGGTGGCCCAGGCCATCGACTTGGTAGCCAGTGTGCGCGCCCAATGGCAGGCTTGGCTGCGGGGCGTGGACACGCTGTTCCCACAGTTGCAAGACCACAGCCTGCGCGCCAGCTGGAAGGCGCAAATTCGCACGCCGCTGCAGGGCATCTTCTCCGGCGCGGCCTTTGCGGCCATCTTGGCCGAGTGCACGGCCATCCACCAGCGCGTGCTCAAAGGCCGGGTCTGGGTGGCGCTGCACATGCACGCGGGCGACGGCAATGTGCACACCAACATCCCAGTGAACTCCGACAACTACGAGATGCTGCAAACCGCGCACGAAGCGGTGGCCCGCATCATGGTGCTGGCGCGCAGCTTAGACGGCGTGATCTCGGGCGAGCACGGCATTGGCATCACCAAATTGGAGTTTTTGACCGACGCCGAACTGCAACCTTTTGCCGAATACAAGCAGCGCATCGACCCCGAGGGACGTTTCAACAAAGGCAAATTGCTACGAAATTCAGAGCACTCAACGCACAGCGGGCGTGCCTTACAGGCTGATTTGACCAACGCCTACACGCCCAGCTTTGGTTTGATGGGCCATGAATCGCTGATCATGCAGCAAAGCGATATTGGCGACATTGCCGACAGCATCAAAGACTGCCTGCGTTGCGGCAAATGCAAGCCGGTCTGCGCCACCCACGTGCCGCGCGCCAATTTGCTCTATAGCCCGCGCAATAAAATTTTGGCCACCTCCCTGCTCATTGAAGCCTTTTTGTACGAAGAGCAAACCCGGCGCGGCGTGAGCATCAAGCACTGGGAAGAATTTGAAGACGTGGCGGACCACTGCACCGTCTGTCACAAGTGCGAGTCGCCCTGCCCCGTGAAGATCGACTTCGGCGACGTGTCGATGAACATGCGCAACTTGCTGCGCAAAATGGGCAAAAAAAGTTTCCGCCCTGCCGCAGCGTTTCAGTCGTGGTTCATTGGCACGGCCAGCCCGCAAGCCATCAACTTCGGCCACGCGCTCACCAATCTGAGTTTCAAGGCCCAACGCTTGGGCAACGAGGTGTTGCGCGGCTTGGCCAAAAAACAAACCGCGCTACCGCCCTCTACCGTCGGCAAGCCGCCGATCAAAGAGCAGGTGATCCACTTCATCAACAAAAAAATGCCCGGCGGCCTGCCCAAAAAAACCGCACGCGCATTGCTAGACATTGAAGACAAAGACTACGTGCCTATTATCCGCAACCCGCAAACTACCACGGCGGAGACCGAAGCGGTGTTTTACTTCCCCGGTTGCGGCTCAGAGCGGTTGTTCAGCCAAGTCGGTTTGGCCACCCAGGCCATGCTCTGGCACGCGGGCGTGCAAACCGTGTTGCCACCGGGTTACCTGTGCTGCGGCTACCCGCAGCGCGGCAGCGGCCAGTTTGACAAAGCCGAGAAGATCATCACCGACAACCGGGTGCTGTTCCACCGTGTGGCCAATACCCTGAACTACATGGACATTAAAACCGTGGTGGTCAGCTGCGGCACCTGCTATGACCAATTGCAGGGCTATGAGTTCGAAAAAATATTCCCCGGCTGCCGCATCATCGACATCCACGAATACCTGCTCGACAAGGGCATCCGTTTGCCCGAAGCCCAGCAAGGCGGCTACCTGTACCACGACCCTTGCCACAGCCCCATGAAGCTGCAAGAGCCCATGAAAACCGTGAAGTCTTTGATGGGCGACCAGGTGCTAGAGAGCAAGCGCTGCTGCGGCGAGAGCGGCGGCTTGGCCGTCACCCGGCCCGATGTGTCGACGCAAATTCGCTTTCGCAAAGAAGAAGAAATCCGCAAAGGCGAGGCCGAGTTACGCAGCAGTGGCGCGGTCGGTGCGCAGCAGAACCTGAAGATTCTGACCTCTTGTCCGAGCTGTTTGATGGGCTTGAACCGTTACCAAGACGACTTAAAAACCGGCCTGCTCGAAGCCGACTACATCGTGGTCGAACTGGCCAACCAAATCCTCGGCAAAGATTGGATGCCCACCTATGTGCAAGCGGCCAATAACGGTGGCATTGAGCGCGTCTTGGTTTAACCCGAAAGTTTTTATGGCAGGCCTGCAAAAATCTACCCCCACACCCGAGAGTTTGACACTGCACGGGCAGTCACGCCAGTTAGAAATTAGCTTTAGCAGCGGCGAGCGCTTTTTGATTCCCTTTGAGCTGATGCGCATTTACTCGCCCTCGGCCGAAGTGCGCGGCCACGGCCAAGGCCAAGAGGTACTGCAAACCGGCAAGCGCGGCGTCGATATTGTGGGCATGGAACCGGTCGGCAATTACGCCGTGCAGCCGCGCTTTAGCGACGGCCACGGCAGCGGCCTGTACACCTGGGACTATCTGCATTTTTTAGGCTCACAACAAAGCAAGCTTTGGGCCGAATACGAGACCAAGTTGCAAGCGGCCCACACCGAGCGCGACGCGCCCATGCCCGAGGCCGCAGGCCAGGGCTGCGCGCACTAGAAAGCCGCTATGAGCAATACCCATTTTGGTTTTGAGTCGGTTGACGCGCAAGACAAAGCGCGCCGCGTCAAAGGCGTGTTCGACTCCGTCGCGCCCAAATACGATTTGATGAACGACCTGATGTCCGCAGGTCTGCACCGCGCCTGGAAGGCCTATACCGTGCTGGTGGCCAATGTACGGCCCGGCCAGCGTGTGCTCGACATTGCCGGGGGCACGGGCGACCTGGCCCAGGCCTTTGCCAAGCGCGTGGGCAGCAAGGGCCAAGTGGTGCACACCGACATCAACGAAGCCATGCTGCGCACCGGGCGCGACCGCCTACTCGACGCCGGTGTGGCCCTGCCCACGGTGGTCTGCGATGCCGAGCAATTGCCCTTTGCCAGCGGCTACTTCGACCTGGTCACCGTGGCCTTTGGCCTGCGCAACATGACGCGCAAAGATGCGGCTTTGGCAGAAATGCAACGCGTGCTCAAGCCCGGTGGCAAGCTCTTGGTGCTGGAGTTTTCGAAGGTGGCCAAGCCCCTAGAAAAGGCCTACGATTGGTACTCGTTTCAACTGCTGCCACGCCTGGGGAAATGGGTCGCGCAAGACGCCGACAGCTACCGCTATTTGGCCGAGTCGATTCGCATGCACCCCGACCAAGAAACCCTCAAGACCATGATGCAAGAAGGGGGCTTTGGCCATGTGGACTTTCACAATATGACTGGCGGAGTAGTGGCACTTCATGTTGGAATCAAGTGCTAGGCCGTTTTGGCCTGTCGGAGACAACATGAAATTTCTATCTATTTTTGTACTGGCCTGCGCTTTGTTGCTGGGCAGCATGCAAGCCGAAGCGGCCAAGCGTTTGGGCGGCGGTAGTTCCTTTGGCAAGCAATCGTCGAACGTGACGAAGCGCGAAGCCGCTCCCGGCACCCCCGCCCAAAATGCAGCCAGCAACGCCGCCAAACCTGCAGTGGCACCTGCCACCCCAGCGGCGCCGCCCGTGGCCCCTAAACGGCCTTGGGGGGCCATGCTGGGCGGTTTGGCAGCAGGCCTTGGTTTGGCTTGGCTGGCGCATTCCATGGGCATGGGCGGGGCCTTTGGCAACATCTTGATGTTTGCGCTCTTGGCCTTTGTGGCCATGGCCTTGATCGGCTGGTTTATCCGCTCGCGCAGTGCTGCCAGCAATCCCAATAACAGCAATGGCGCTGGCCCGTTTGCCCTGCAAGGCGCAGGCGGCAGCATGCCACGCAGCTACAGCCCCGAGAATGTTGGCAACGACGCTTCGGCCCGACCTTGGGAGCGCAATAGCACGGCCTTTGACAGCGTGCGCTTTCCGCAAAACGGCGCGCAAACCGGTAGCACCAGCTTGCCAGGCAGCAGCGACACCAGTGGCAGCATGATCGGTTCGGCCTTGGCCGGTTCGCAAAGCTGGGGCGTGCCTGCGGGCTTTGACACCGAAGGCTTTCTCAAGGCCTGCAAGGCCAATTTTGTGACCCTGCAAGATGCCTGGGACCGCTCCGATATCGCCAGCCTGCGCGCCATGATGACCGACGAAATGGTGGCCGAAATCACCACCCAGTTGGCTGAGCGCGAGCAGCACAACCCCAAGGGCGGCGTCAACAAAACAGAAGTGGCCGTGCTCAACGCCCAGCTGTTGGGCATTGAAGACATCGGCGAGGCCTACATGGCCAGCGTCGAGTTCTCCGGCATGATCCGCGAAGACCCCTCTGCAGGCCCCAGCCCCTTCCGCGAAGTCTGGAACATGACCAAGCCGCGCAGTGGTGGCCATGGCTGGTTGGTAGCGGGTGTGCAAGCTTTGCAATAAAGCTGGCGCAGTAGCAGGCGTTTTGCTTCGATAATCGGGGCATGCCTGCTATGCCCCACCCTTCCGAGGCCGACGCCTCCAGCCACCCGTCCGATGCTGCCCCTGGGCCGCACTCCGCCTTCGAGTTTGTGCTCGACAAGCTGCAGCCCCCGACTTGGGTGATCGCCGAAACGCAAAACCGCTTGGTACTTTTGCTCAACCATGTACTGCTGCAAGAGCCCGAAGCGATGGCCCGCTTGCAACGCCAAAAAGGCCGCTCCGCGCTTGTGCAATGGGGTTCAATTGCTATTCAATTTGTAGCCACCCCCGCAGGTCTGCTGCGCCTTGCAGGGCCAAACACCTCTGCCGACCTCAAGCTCACGGTGGCCGAGCGCTCGCCTTTGGCCTTGCTGCGCCAGGTGCTGACCGCGCAAAAACCCGAGGTGCGCATGGAGGGCGACGTGCAGTTTGCCGCCGAGATCAATTGGTTGGCCGACCATGTGCGCTGGGACATCGAAGAAGACCTCTCGCGCATCGTGGGTGACGCTCCCGCCCATGCCTTGGGCGAGGCGGCACGGCGCGCGGCCCAGGCTATACGCGGCTTTGTAGCCCAGCGCAACACCAGTGCTGCGCACAGCAGCCCAACAGCGGCTGCGGGCTCATGATGCGCTTGTTTCGTGGGGTCTACATCGTTTGGATCGTGCTGCGCTACGGCCTGGACGAATTGCTGCTCACCAGCTTTCAAAAGCCCTGGCTAACCCTGATCGCACGTATTGCTTCGCTGGGCCGCGACCTGCGCGCGCCGCGCGGCCAGCGGCTGCGTGAAGCGCTGGAGCGCCTAGGGCCCATTTTTGTAAAGTTTGGCCAAGTGCTCTCGACCCGGCGCGACCTGCTGCCCATCGACATTGCCAATGAACTGGCCAAGCTGCAAGACCGCGTACCACCCTTCGACTCGGCCATTGCCGTGGCCACCATTGAACGCGCGTTTCACAAACCCGTGGGTGAGATTTTTGCCAGTTTTGAACAGACGCCAGTAGCCAGCGCCTCCATCGCCCAAGTGCACTTTGCCACCCTGAAAACCCGTGATGGGCAATTGCGCGATGTTGCTGTAAAAGTGCTGCGTCCCGGCATGTTGCCAGCGATTGAAAAAGACCTGAGCCTGATGCGCCTGATGGCCGGTTGGGTCGAGGGCCTGTCTGCCGACGGCAAGCGCCTCAAGCCTCGCGAGGTAGTGGCCGAGTTTGACAAATACCTGCACGACGAACTCGACCTGATTCGCGAGGCCTCAAGCGCCGCCCAGTTGCGCCGCAACATGGAAGACCTGCATCTGGTGCTGATTCCGGAAATGCTGTGGGAC
>CANFOR010000114.1 GCA_947448675.1 Betaproteobacteria bacterium | reverse complement strand
CGCGCAGATGCTGGCCGTCATCAACGCCTCGCCCTTTCATGTGGGCAAGGGTGGCGAGCGGGTGGCGCGCATGGCCGAACGCGCCCGCGCTGTGGGCCTGCCCTTGGTCTACGCGCACTTGGTGGGCGGGCAAGACGAGGTGGTGTTTGACGGCGGCTCGTTTTGCTTGGCTGCGAGTGGTGAACTCACCGGCCGTGCCCCTGCGTTTAAAGAAAACCTGCTGGTAGGGCGCATAGAACCTACGCAGAAAGCTATAAAAATAGTAGCGCCCATCGCGCCAACGCAAAGCGACGACGCCGATTTGTGGGACGCCTTGGTGCTGGGCGTGCGCGACTACGTGGGCAAAAACGGCTTCCCGGGCGCGCTGCTGGGCCTGTCGGGCGGCATTGACTCGGCCTTGGTTTTGGCCATTGCGGTAGACGCTTTGGGCGCAGACCAATTGCGCGCGGTGATGATGCCTTCGCCCTACACGGCCAGTATCAGTTGGATCGACGCGCGCGAGATGGCTGCGCGCATGCAGGTGCGCTATGACGAGGTCTCCATCGTGCCTGAGTTTGAGGCCTTCAAGGCCTCGCTGGCCCCGCATTTTGTCGGCCGCACCGAAGACACGACGGAAGAAAACATCCAGGCGCGCATTCGCGGCACCCTGTTGATGGCGCTGTCGAACAAGCTGGGCTCCATCGTGCTGACCACTGGCAACAAGAGCGAAATGGCCACCGGTTACTGCACGCTCTACGGCGACATGGCGGGTGGCTTTGCCGTCATCAAAGACCTGGCCAAGACCACGGTGTTTCGCCTGGCGCATTGGCGCAATGCCCACGACCCCTATGGCACCTGTGCCAGCCCGATCCCCGAGCGCATCATCACCCGGCCACCGAGCGCCGAGCTGCGCCCCGACCAGAAAGACCAAGACAGCCTGCCGCCCTACGAGGTGCTGGACGCGATTTTGGAGCGCTACATGGAAAACGACGGCAGCGTCGAAGACATCGTAGCTGCAGGTTACCCGCGTGCCGATGTCGAGCGCGTGACCAAACTCATCAAGATCAACGAGTACAAACGCCGCCAAGCGCCAGTGGGCATTCGGGTAACCCACAGGAGTTTCGGCAAAGATTGGCGCTACCCTATCACTAGCAAGTTTTATTGAGACTTTGCGAGGCAAACCCTAGCGCAGCCAAGCGCAGTCCTCAACTGATTACATCCATCGGAGACACTATGAAGCAAATCACCGCCATCCTCAAACCCTTCAAGCTCGAAGAAGTCCGTGAGGCTTTGGCCGAGTGCGGCGTCACCGGTCTGACGGTCACCGAAGTCAAGGGTTTTGGTCGGCAAAAAGGCCATACCGAGCTCTACCGTGGTGCCGAGTACGTGGTGGATTTTTTGCCCAAGGTCAAAGTAGAAGTGGTGGTGAAAACCAGCGATGTAGACCGCTGCGTCGAGGCCATCATCAAGTCGGCACGCACCGGGAAAATTGGCGATGGCAAAATTTTCATCACCAGCGTCGAGCGTGTGGTGCGCATTCGCACCGGCGAGCAAGACGAATCTGCAGTTTAAATTTGCGTCAGCGGCGCAGGGCTGGGGTTCATACCAGCGGCCTGCACCAGCTCTTGCAGCAAGAGCGCGGGCTCGGCACCCACGCGCAGCATCTCGGTTTGCCAGTCGCTCATAAAGCCTTGCGCTACAGTGGACTGCAAAAACGATAGCAAGCCATCGTAATAGCCCAGGCTGTTGAGCAGGCCAATGGGCTTGTCGTGGTAGCCCAGTTGGCGCCAGGTCCAGGCCTCAAAAAATTCGTCAAAGGTGCCAATGCCGCCGGGCAAGGCCAAGAAGGCGTCGCAACGTTCGGCCATTAGGCGTTTGCGCTCGTGCATGGTGTCTACCACGTGCAGTTCGGTGCAGCGCTTGTGTGCCCATTCACGCTCGACTAAGGCCAGGGGGATGATGCCCACGGCGCGGCCACCAGCGTCCAGCGTAGCGTCGGCTACGATGCCCATTAAGCCGTTGCGTCCGCCGCCATAAACCAATTGCCCACCGTGCTCACCGATCCAGTGGCCTACGGCTTGGGCCGCAGCGGCAAAGCGGGCGTCGGCGCCCGGGCGTGAGCCGCAGTAGACGCAGATAGAAAAGGCGCTGTGGCTCGGCTGAAGGCTCATGCGCCAAAGCGCTGCCACAGGGCTGCGCTCCAAATACCTAGGGCCAGCAAGAGTGTGAGCAGCACGGCGGCACTGCCCATGTCTTTGGCACGCTTGGACAGGTCGTGCCACTCGGGGCCAATGCGGTCAATGGCGGTCTCAATGCCGGTGTTGAGCAGTTCCACCACCATGACTAAAATAACCGAGGCGGCAAGCAAGGCGACCTCGGTCCAGTTGTGCCCCAAGCAAAAAGACGCGGGCAGCAAGACCATGGCGAGGATGGCTTCTTGGCGAAAGGCTGTTTCACCCCAACCGGCGCGCAGGCCTTCGATGGAGTAGCCCAAGGCGTGCCACATGCGGCTCAGGCCGGTGCGCGCTTTTTGGGGGTTGCTGCTGGAAAAAGAATCGCTCATGTGCATAGGCTACATCATGGCCTATTTGTGTGCCATGCTGGTGACAGCTTATTGGCCCAGGCTGGGTGCGTTGACCAGGCGGCTGCCAGCCCAGGCATCGTGCCAAAACTGCTGCTGCGCTTGAAAGCGGCTGAGCACAGCCCATACGCTGACCCAGCCGAGGCAGATGACCACCGTTTCGCCTACCGGCATGGCAAAAATTTGCGCCACGGCCAAGGGCGGCAGAAACCACACCCAGCTCAGCACATAGCGCAGCAGAGCACGGCCTTGCGACATTGGCCCACCGTGGGCGGCAAGGATGCGGATGTTCCAGGTTTTCATGGCCAAGGTGTGGCCCTTGCTCCAGAACCATACAAAGTAAATGCCAAACACCACGAACAAGAAGGCTTGCAGCGCGTGGCGATTGTCCATGGCGTTACGGGTTTGGCTCAGGGTGCTAAACAAATAGCCAGAGATAAAGACCACGCCGAACATCAGCATGCCTTCGTACATCCAACAGGCCAGGCGGCGTTTGAGGCTGGGCGTTTCCAAAGCTAATTACGACTCACAGGGACGATTTAACGGTGGGGAAGTGCGCCTGTAACAGGCACTTGCTGGGGCAGCAAGGTATTGCTGTCGACCTGGTGTGGCGCGGCTGCAATTTTTGGCGGCGGTGTACTGCGCTCGCCTGGTTTGACAGACACCGCGGTAACCGGGTTTTGCATAGGCACTTTGGTCAGCTTATTGGGTGCCACAGGTTTGACAGAAGCCGCTGCGCCGGGCTTGGGCGCTGCCGTGGCGACAAGGCGTTGTTTCTCTTCTGTGCTCAGGTTTTGGTAGGCCTGCCATTTGGCTTTTTTTTCTTCACCACTGAGCTGATTGGCTTTGGCAAAATTCAAACGGGCTTGGGCCCGCTGCTCGGTGCTCAGGGCCGCCCAAGAGGCCATGTGGCTGTGTAGTTTGGACTGTTCCGCTGCAGGCATGGCAGAGAAGTTTTTAGACACTTCGAGCCATTTGCGTTTTTGGCCCACATTGATGCTGGGCCATGCGCCTGCGAGGGGTTGCAGAGCTTGCTGCTGCCGGGGCGTGAGGCTGGCCCAGCTTGGCGCAGCGTCTTTGCTGCCGGAGTTTTTGGGCGCAGCAATGGGCTGCCCGGCAGTCATGCCCAAAGACCAGCATGAAGCCAACACACAGCCGAGCACCAGCAGCCATAGGTTGCGATGACGGTGGGGTTTGGTGCTGGTATTCACAAGAGCGGGTGTGGCCTAGGTCAAACGAAGCGATGCAATGCTAGGGGCTCAATGCGGCGCGTCTTGGCCGGCCTTTAAGTATTGAATAAAACCCGAATCTGCGTACGCAGTGGGTGGCAGCTCGTCGGTGAGCAGAGCCGAATCGACTTCGGCGAGTTCTTGGGCGCGGAAGTCATTTTGCAGCATGTTGATGGCGATCAGGCCAAAAACCAAGGCAATCAAGGGCAGGAAGGACGCTACGCGGTTCCACAGGTTCAAGCCCTCATCGCCAAAATTCAAAGTGGCCGCGCCACCACCTCCATTGGCGTTGATGGCAGAGGCCACTTGCAGGCGCGAGATTTTGCGGCGCGACACGGCTTGCACGCGGCTGGCGCGCAGGCGCTCCGAAATGTCGTATGGCAGGTCGGCACTAGCGGCGTGCAGGCGGTTAGCCAATTTGAGGCCAACGCGGTCTAGCAGTACTTCGTTGCGATGTTGTAGTGAGTTCGTCATAGCTGTATTCCTTTGGCTTTCATGGCTTTACTGAGAGCCTGGACTGCCCGTGAGCAATGTGTTTTGACACTGCCCTCGGAACAACCCATGGCGGCCGCTGTTTCGGCAACGTCCATTTCCTCCCAATAACGCATGAGGAAGGCCTCCCGTTGACGTGCTGGCAATTCTTGTATCTCAAGTTCGATCTCACGCAAGATCTGGGCCCGGCTGGTGGAATCTTCTGCGCTCTCGGTTTTCTCTGAGCTGTCGACCTCTTCTAAAGTTTCCAATAAATTGAAATCTCCGTCGTCTGAGGCCGATTCGAAGTCGCTCATGTTCGAAAACAGTGCGCGGCGGGTTTTTTGGCGGCGAAACCAGTCCAGCGTGGTGTTGGACAAGATGCGCTGAAACAGCATGGGCAGCTCGGCAAGCGGCTTATCGCCGTAGTGCTCTGCGAGCTTGATCATGCTGTCTTGAACGATGTCTAACGCCGCCTCATCGTCGCGCACGTGGTACACGCTGCGCTTGAAGGCACGCTTTTCAACGCTTTTCAGAAAATCAGAGAGTTCTTGTTCGGTGGCCAAAAGGTCGGCGCCATGACGGCGTTAGCTAGGGGTGTTGTCTCGTTGGTGCATTTTCTTAAATTATCGCATTGCAATGCGGCAAGTTTGTGCAAAAAAGCGTGCTGCAGTGCGATAATGCACTTTGCAAGTCAAAAGGCAAACGGGTTCTGACTCGGCGGTGCAAGCAGCCCGCTTATGGTTATGGGCCTCAAGTTTCGATGCAACTCCACAAGGGTCCCGCAAAGAAGCACCCAAGGTTTTTCGTTAGAGAAATTCACAAAGGTTCATCATGGAAATATCCAAAGCGGAAATCGCTTCCGCAGCAGCAGCGTCTTTGGGCGCATCCTCCTCTGTTCCCGAGCTTCGCGGTGCAGAAATTCTGATCAAAGCCTTGCAGGCTGAGAGCGTCAAGTACGTATGGGGTTACCCCGGCGGTGCTGTATTGCACATCTACGACGCCCTCTACAAACAAGACACGATCCAACATATTTTGGTGCGCCACGAGCAGGCCGCTGTGCACGCCGCTGACGGCTATGCCCGCGCGACCGGCGACGTCGGCGTGGCCCTGGTCACTTCGGGCCCCGGTGCCACCAATGCCGTCACCGGCATTGCTACCGCCTACATGGATAGCATCCCCCTGGTGGTGATCACCGGCCAGGTGCCGCTGCCCGCGATTGGCCTAGACGCCTTCCAAGAGTGCGACACCATTGGCATCACCCGCCCCATCGTGAAGCACAATTTCTTGGTGAAAGACGTGCGTGACATGGCGGCAACCTTGAAGAAGGCCTTTCACATCGCGCGCACCGGGCGCCCCGGCCCGGTGGTGGTCGACATCCCCAAAGACATTTCTTTCAACAAAACTCCCTACCACGGCTACCCTGAAACGGTAGAGATGCGCTCTTACAACCCTGTGCGCAAAGGCCATGGCGGGCAAATCCGCAAGGCCTTGCAGTTGCTGATGGCGGCCAAGCGCCCCTACATCTATACCGGTGGCGGCGTGATCTTGGGCAAAGCCAGCGCCGAGCTGCGCACCCTGGTCGACCTGCTGGGCTACCCCGTGACCAACACCTTGATGGGTTTGGGCGCTTACCCCGCGAGCGACCGCAAATTCTTGGGCATGTTGGGCATGCACGGCACGGTCGAGGCCAATAACGCCATGCAAAACTGCGACGTGCTCTTGGCTGTGGGCGCGCGCTTTGACGACCGCGTGATTGGCAACCCCAAACACTTTGCGCAAAATGAGCGCAAGATCATCCACATCGACATCGACCCTTCCAGCATTTCCAAGCGCGTCAAGGTGGACATTCCCATCGTGGGCGACGTCAAAGACGTGCTGAACGAGCTGATTGCCATGCTCAAAGAGTCGGGCCAAAAACCCGACGCGCACAACCTGGGCGCTTGGTGGAGCACCATCGACGGATGGCGCACGCGCGACTGTCTGGCCTATGACCGCAGCAACAGCGCCGTGATCAAGCCGCAGGCCGTGGTCGAGAGCCTGTGGAACATGACCAAAGACGCCGATGCGTACATCACCTCCGACGTAGGCCAGCACCAAATGTGGGCCGCGCAGTACTACCGCTTTGACCAGCCCAACCGTTGGATCAACTCCGGCGGCCTGGGCACCATGGGTGTGGGCATTCCCTATGCCATGGGCATCAAACTGGCCAAGCCCGAGAGCGAAGTGTTCTGCGTCACCGGCGAGGGCTCGGTGCAAATGTGCATTCAAGAGCTCTCTACCTGCTTGCAGTACAACACCCCGATCAAGATCGTCGCGCTGAACAACCGCTACCTGGGCATGGTGCGCCAGTGGCAAGAGATCGACTACGAGAGCCGCTACAGCCACAGCTACATGGACGCATTGCCCAACTTCGTCAAACTGGCCGAGGCCTATGGCCATGTGGGCATGCTGATCGAAAAACCCGAAGACGTGGAGCCCGCGCTGCGCGAGGCGCGCAAGCTCAAGGACCGCACTGTGTTCATGGATTTCCGCACCGACCCGACCGAAAACGTCTACCCCATGGTTAAAGCTGGTAAGGGCATCACCGAGATGCTTTTGGGCAGCGAAGACCTATAAAATCGCTGCTAAAGCGCATGGATACTGCGTAGGCAGCTACTTTTTTTATAGCATTTATTAATTCAACGAGAGCGAATCTATTGCCTGCCAAGTTGTGCGCTTACCGGCGCACGAGGAGGGTAGCAAGAAGAGGAGCTACAGACCATGAAACACATCATTGCAGTATTGCTAGAGAACGAACCGGGCGCACTCTCCCGCGTAGTGGGCCTGTTCTCAGCCCGGGGCTACAACATTGAGTCGCTCACTGTGGCGCCCACCGAAGACCCGTCGCTGTCGCGCATGACCATCCAAACCGCTGGCTCAGACGAGGTGATTGAGCAAATCACCAAGCACCTGAACCGCCTGATCGAAGTCGTCAAAGTGGTCGACCTCACCGAAGGTGCCTACACCGAGCGCGAGCTGATGATGGTCAAAGTGCGCGCCGTGGGTAAAGAGCGCGAAGAAATGAAACGCATGGCCGACATCTTTCGCGGCCGCGTGATCGACGTGACCGACAAGAGCTACACCATTGAACTGACCGGCGACCACGCCAAGAACGACGCGTTTTTAGAAGCGATTGACAAAACCGCCATTCTGGAAACCGTGCGTACCGGGCCCAGTGGCATTGGGCGGGGTGAGCGAATTTTGCGGGTGTAATGACCCACTGGTGAGTTCCACCCCCGAAGCGTCTGGCGGCGCTTTCCCCTCAAGGGGCCGGTGCCAGCGGTCTGGCCTAGCCAGTCCCACGGCATCCTGGAATAGAAATTTGTTTTTTTGAGCGTGTATATTTTTTTAACTGGAGAACGACACATGAAAGTTTATTACGACAAAGACTGCGACTTGAGCCTGATCAAGGGCAAAACGGTTGCCATCATTGGTTATGGCTCGCAGGGCCATGCGCATGCGCAAAACTTGAACGACAGCGGCGTCAAAGTCGTGGTCGGTCTGCGCAAGGGCGGCGCGTCGTGGGACAAGGTTGGCAAGGCCGGCCTGAACGTGATGGAAGTCAACGACGCCGTCAAAACCGCCGACGTGGTCATGATTTTATTGCCCGATGAAGATATCGCTGGCGTGTACAAAAACAATGTCGAGCCCAACATCAAGCAAGGCGGCTCGCTGGCCTTCGCGCACGGTTTTAACGTGCACTACAACCAAGTCGTGCCCCGCGCCGATTTGGACGTCTGGATGGTCGCGCCCAAGGCCCCTGGCCACACCGTGCGCAACACCTACACCCAAGGCGGCGGCGTACCCCATTTGGTCGCGGTGCACCAAGACAAAACCGGCAAAGCGCGCGACCTGGCCTTGAGCTATGCCATGGCCAATGGCGGCGGCAAGGCTGGCATCATTGAAACCAATTTCAAAGAAGAAACCGAGACCGATTTGTTCGGCGAGCAGGCCGTGCTCTGCGGCGGCGCGGTGGAACTCATCAAGATGGGTTACGAGACCTTGGTTGAAGCGGGCTATGCCCCCGAGATGGCTTATTTCGAGTGCTTGCACGAGCTCAAACTCATCGTCGATTTGATCTACGAAGGTGGCATCTCCAACATGAACTACTCGATTTCCAACAACGCGGAATACGGCGAGTACGTGACAGGCCCCGAGGTCATCAACGCGCAATCTCGCGAAGCCATGCGCAATGCGCTCAAACGCATTCAAACCGGCGAATACGCCAAGATGTTCATCTTGGAAGGCCGCACTAACTACCCCGGTATGACGGCGCGCCGCCGCCTGACGGCTGAGCATTCCATCGAGAAGGTCGGCTCGCAACTGCGCGCCATGATGCCTTGGATTGCCAAAAACAAGTTGGTTGATCAAACGCGGAATTAAAGCCCACCCCCGAAGCGCCGATGGCGCTTCCCCCTCAAGGGGGCGTCAGCTGCGGCCCGGCGGAGCCGGTTCCGCGCTGCCCTGGAATAGTCTGTAGCCTTCGATTTGCATCGCTTCGGCATTACACTCTCTCTATGCACGACGGCAACAGCAACTTCAACGATGGCGACACAGTGGTAGTGGTGCGCAAGCGCCGCAAGGGCATTTATAT
>CANFOR010000113.1 GCA_947448675.1 Betaproteobacteria bacterium | reverse complement strand
CCAAGGCCAGGCCGTCAAAGGTGGAAGTACCACGGCCAATTTCGTCCATCAGAACTAGGCTTTGCGGCGTGGCGGCATGCAGGATTTGCGCGCCCTCGGTCATCTCCAGCATGAAGGTGGACTGCGCGTTGGCCAGGTCGTCGGCCGCGCCAATGCGCGTGTGAATGGCGTCTACCGGCCCCAGACGGCAGGCCGATGCGGGCACATAGCTGCCCATGCTGGCCAGCAGCACGATTAGCGCCACTTGGCGCATGTAGGTGGACTTGCCGCCCATATTGGGCCCGGTAATCACCTGCATGCGCGCCTTGGGGCCCAAGCGGCAGTCGTTGGCAATAAAGCCAGTGCCGGTGCCGCTGACCATGCCTTGCAGGCCCGCCAGCTCGGCCAAGCGCGCCTCCACCACCGGGTGGCGGCCTTGGCTGATGTCGATGCATGGCTCTTTAACAAACGTGGGGCAGCACCAGCCCAGGGTGAGCGAGCGTTCGGCCAGCGCGGCCAATGCGTCGAGCGTGGCAATGGCCTGGGCCAGCTGTGTAAGCGCGGGCACGTAAGCTTGCAGTGCGTCCAGAATTTGCTCGTACAAAAACTTCTCGCGCGCCAAGCTGCGCTCTTGGGCAGACAGGGCTTTGTCTTCAAAAGCTTTGAGCTCGGGCGTGATGAAGCGCTCGGCGTTTTTCAGGGTTTGTCTGCGCCGGTAGTCGCTAGGCACTTTGCTGGCCTGGCCCTGCGTCACCTCAATGTAAAAGCCATGCACTTTGTTGTATTGCACGCGCAGGTTGGCAATGCCGGTGCGCTCGCGTTCGCGCACTTCCATCGCTAGCAAAAAGTCGTCGCAGTGGGTGGTGATGGCGCGCAGCTCGTCGAGCTCGGCGTCAAAGCCGTGGGCTATGACGCCGCCGTCGCGCACCAAGGCCGCGGGTTCGGGCAACACCGCTTGGCCCAGGTAGCTGGCGCAGCCTGCAGGCGGCTGCAAATGCCCTGCCATACGCCCTAAAAGTGCCGATGAGCCGCACGGGATGTGCGTGAGCAGCTCTGATTTTTGTAGCGCCTGCTGTAGCGCCACCAGCTCGCGCGGGCGCACCTGGCGCAGTGCAATGCGCGCCGCAATGCGCTCGACGTCGCTGGTGTTGCGCAGCGCTGCGCGGGCTTGCTGCATGGCTGCGCCATTGCCCTCGCGCAGGCTGGCAATGGCCGCTAGGCGCTCGCTGGCGGTGGCACGTTCGCGCTCGGGCGCGAGCAGCCACGCGCGCAGTGCGCGGCTGCCCATGCCCGTCATGCAGGTGTCGAGCAGCGAATACACCGTGGGCGCGTCTTCACCGCGCAGGGTTTGCGTTAGCTCCAGGTTGCGCCGCGTGGCCGATGGCAGGTGCAAAAGCGCGTCGCTGCGCTCCACCTGCAAGCTGCGCACATGGGCCAGGGCCCGGCCCTGGGTGTGCTCGGCATAGGCCAGCAGGGCGCTGGCGGCGGCGTGCGCTTCGGGCAGGTCTTGCGCGCTAAAGGCCTGCAAACTGGCGCTTTGCAATTGCTCGCACAGCTTGCGCTGGCCCAGGCCTGCGTCAAACTGCCAAGCCGGACGCGGCGTCAGTGAAAAGCCGCTTTGCAGCTTGAGCGTTTTGAGCTGCGCCTCTAAGCGCAAAGACACGTCGGCGCTGTAGAGCAGCTCCGAGGGCGCTATGCGCTCCACCCAAGCGGCCAGCTCGCCCGCCTCGCAGCGCGCCAGCTGGATGCGCGACTGCGTCAGCGCCAGCCAGGCCAGGCCAATGCTGTTGCGTGGGCCCAGGGCCATGGCCAAGAGCGTGGCGTCGGTTTTGTCGTGCAGCAGCTCGGAGTCGGTCAGTGTGCCTGGCGTGACCACGCGTGTTACCTTGCGCTCAACCGGGCCCTTGCTGGCCCCCACCTCACCCACCTGCTCTGCAATCGCCACCGACTCGCCCATCTTGATGAGCCGCGCCAAATAGCCCTCCAGCGAATGAAAGGGCACCCCTGCCATAACGACAGGCTCACCCGCCGACTGGCCGCGCTGCGTCAGCGTAATGTCGAGCAAGCGCGCGGCTTTTTCAGCATCAGCAAAAAACAGTTCGTAAAAATCCCCCATGCGGTAGAACACCAGCGTGCCCGGGTACTCCGCCTTGATGGCGAGGTACTGCTGCATCATGGGCGTGTGGGCGGCAAGCGGTGCGGGCGCGGCGGGGGGCATTGAATTGGCTATTGCAGAGTTGGAAGGGGCGCTGGACGAGGAGAGCGCATTGTCGGGCATTTGCAGGGCGCTCATGCGGTCAAGCTCGCGGCCTGGAAGTGGTGGGACACGGCGGCGCTTGAAAATTTCTATGCGCTGAAAAGATGGCGCTGGTGTGTGCTCAGCCCCGCACCGCAGCCTCAATCGTGGCGATGTCGATCTTTTGCATGCCCATCATGGCATTGAAGGCGCGCTGGGCGGCAGCGCGGTCGGGGCTGGTGTAGGCCTGGGTCAGGGCGATGGGCGTGATCTGCCACGACACGCCCCACTTGTCTTTGCACCAGCCGCAGGCGCTGGCTTGCCCGCCGCTGCCAACAATCGCGTTCCAGTAGCGGTCGGTCTCGGCTTGGTCTACGGTGGCGACCTGGAACGAAAACGCTTCGCTGTGCGGGCGCCCGGGCCCGCCGTTGAGCCCCAGGCAGGCCATGCCCAGCACGGTAATTTCAACCGTCAACACCTCGCCCTGCTTGCCCGCCGGGTAGTCGCCCGGTGCGCGGTGCACCGCGCCCACGTGCGAGTCGGGGAATGTGGCGGCATAGAAGCGCGCCGCACTCTCGGCGTCGCCGTTGTACCAAAGGCAGATGGTGTTTTTGGCAGGCTGGGCCATAGTCATAGGCTCCTTTAGCTGGAATGCGCAGAGGTTTTCGCGGGACTTGAGTTTAGAAAGATCGTATTCAGCTCGCAGTCCCAATGCCGTCTGCCGCTGCAATGCGTTTGGAGGCTTGCTTGAGTGGCTCAGGTAAGCGAAGGGCGTAGCTGCTCATGGCGTGTTTCCTTTCAAGTCGAGCTTGCGCAATGGAAAGCAGCGCAAAGTTTGCTCAGTGTTGAGCACCAAAATACCAAAGCTTTTTGCAGGTGCAAAGTCGCGCAAGTTGTAGGTGACTATAGCCTGTGCCCAACTTCAACTTTAAGTCCACACCGACAGACGCCGATAACCCTTCCGGCTCACTCGCAGCCGCTTGTAGCGACTGGCGCATCGGTGGCGCAGATTCCATGTCGGCACGGGACATTCATGATCCCACTTTAGATGCCGGATATACGGCTGCAGGCGCTTCCCCAACAGCCAAAATATCAATCAGTCTCTTGCCGTTGAGGTGGAGTCCGTATACGACCGTCAGGCAATTTTTGACTCCATTGACTGAAGGAATTGCGTCAATTTTTCCGTCATGCGGTCAAGCTGCTTTTGCATTTCTTCCTCGACTTTGGATAGATCGCCTATAAGCGAGAGGGCGCGACGGATTTCTACCATCAGTTTCATTTGCTGTGGCGCAATTTCGCGTAAACGTGAGAAAAGATGACGCATGAAGGCGATGTTGCCTCTGTTGAATGACGCCCAGCCAGCCGAACGATTTGCGGCAAACTGGGACGCTTGTTCTTGGCTGAACTGAAAACTGCGTTGAAGCGCATCAAAGGCCTGTTGGCCGGGCTTTCCGGATTCGTTCTGCTGGGTCATCGCTGAGAGAATCCGCTGCACTTCGTTGTTTGCTTTGGTATACAGGTCGTCAGCGATTTGGATGTCTGATTTAGCTTCGCCTAAGACCATGAGGCGGGGCGTGAGTTCTAAGAGCAGCTCACCATAGGTTCCTGACAGTCGCATCGCTAAAAGAGTGGTTTGGGGCTCAGCTACAAGTTGTAGCCTGGCTGATGCAGTTTGAAAGCCGACAAATCCTTCCCCTAGATTGCCTTTCGCAATGTCTTGCTGAGGCAATGACGCAAGATAAGCATTGAGTTTGACAAGTTCTTCAGCGGCTTTCAGGTACACCTCACGACGCAGACTTAGCGTTCGTTCTTTTATTTTCTCTTCGCGGTCATGTGTGAGTTGTGTATTTAGCCGCGTTGTGTTGCTTCGGTTTGAAATCAGGACGCCGCTAAGTGTAAGGAAGGACGCGATTATTCCTGACCAGATTACGTCAGGAACCGATTGGATTAGTTGTGCGATACACATGAATTGCCTAGCGAAAATGTATACCGCAGAGCACTGCAATATAAAACCGACACTTGGCCCACAAAAACCAGCATTTGCGCATACCCCGCTTAGGTTGATTGCTTCATTAAAGATAGCGGCAAAGTCCGCAGATGGGAGCACTATACCGCGCAAACTACAACAGCGTTTGTGGCTCACGCACGCATTCGTAAGCAGCTCCAATCGCTATAAATTCAATAGCTGCGTACGCACGCGCAGAGCGCGTTCCAAGCTTTTTTACTCCTGCGCCTTGCCCGGTAAACGCAAACTCTGGCGCAGCCCCGCTTTCTCGCCTGCAGGTGCAAATTTGGAGTATTTGCCGAGCTGGTTGACCAGCAGGCTGTAGATTTTGGGGCTGGCGGCTACGCATTCGCGTTGCTCTAAAAAGTCGGCCTCGCCGCTGTAGTTGCCCACCAGGCCACCGGCTTCTTGCACCAAGAGCGAGCCTGCGGCCACGTCCCAGGGGGACAGGCCGCTTTCAAAAAAGCCATCGCTAAAACCGGCGGCCACGTAGGCCAGGTCGAGCGCGGCTGCGCCGGGGCGGCGCACGGCGGCGGTGCGTTGCATGATGTCGCTGAACATGGACAGGTATTGCTGCAGGTCGTCGCCCGGGCGGAAGGGGAAGCCGGTGGACACCAGGCAGTCGGCCAAGCGGATGCGTTTGGACACGCGCACGCGGCGGTCGTTCATAAAGGCGCCGCGGCCCCGGGTGGCGCAAAAAATGTCGTTGCGGGTGGGGTCGTAGACCACGGCCTGCTCCATTTGCCAGCCGTTGGTTTTGCGTTCGGCCAGGGCTATGCTGACGCAGTAGACCGGGAAGCCGTGGATGAAGTTGGTGGTGCCGTCGAGCGGGTCGATGATCCAGACGTAGTTGGAGTCTTGGGCGCCATGCGTGTTGCCCGACTCTTCGGCCCAAATGCCGTGGCCGGGGTAGGCGGTGAGCAGGGTCTCGATGATGGCTTGCTCGCTGGCGAGGTCGACCTCGGTGACGTAGTCGTTCACCTGCTTTTGGTTGATGCGCACCGACTCGATGTCGAGCGCGGCGCGGTTGATGATGGCGCCAGCGGCGCGCGCGGCCTTGATGGCCACATTGAGCATGGGGTGCAGGTTAGGCGACATAAATTGTGAAGAACCAAGGTGGGCCTGCGCACGATCGCACGGGCAATGGCGCATTTTCCCATGAATTGGCACTGGGCTACGGCTTTGGCAACGGCCTTGGCTGCGCGCTTGCCTGCACTGGGCCGGAGGCCATCAATTGTGAGGATGGACAAAGGCGCGCCAGAGGCATAAATTGCGTGGGCTCAAGTGATTTGGGCATGGTTCAGCAATGGCTTTTTTTGATCTGAAAGGATGCATATGAGCAACAATCTTTTGGGCGGCCACGGCGAGGTGGGCAAACGTGAGCAGCTCTTTACCGAACTCAAAGACCTACGCAGCGTGGGCTACGACATGCACGATTTGGCTATTTTGGCCAGCGGCATGGATGGTCCGCTAGAGGATCTTGGCGACGGGCCAGATACCGAAGAAAACCTTTATGTACCCGCCGGGTACACGTATTTCGGGCAATTTGTAGACCACGACATTACCTTTGACACCACCTCGTCGCTAGACCCCAGGAGCATCGACGAGCCCACCAATCTGCGTTCGCCGCGCTTTGATTTGGACTGCGTGTACGGCGGTGGGCCGTCTGACCAGCCCTATATGTACGACGCCGATGGCGCAACGCTTTTGCTTGGTGGGCGGGGCCCCCAAACGCCGCTCGACACGCCCTGGGACTTGCTGCGCTCCAGCAATGGGCGCGCCATTATTGGCGACAAGCGCAACGATGAAAACTCGATCGTCAACCAGATCCAGCAGACGTTTATCAAGTTTCACAACCGCGTGACGCAAGAACTCAAGGTGACCAAAAAATTGACGGGCGGCGACCTGTTCAAAGCTGCGCGCAACGAGGTGCGCTGGGCCTACCAGCGCATTTTGGTAGACGACTTTTTGCCGCGCATCATCTCGGCCGATGTGCTGGGGCCCTTTGTCGCGCAGTGGCGGCAAGAAGGTGAAGACGCTTACCTCTGGTACACCGAGGACATACGCTACAACCTGCCGCGTGAGTTTGTGGTGGCGGCCTACCGTTTTGGGCACTCGGGGGTGCGCACTGGCTACCGCATGAACGGTCAACCGGGTAAAAACAACGGCTTTGCGCGTCTTATCTTTGACGGCACCGACAAAGCCGCCAACAGCTTGGTCGGCTTTGACCCCTTGCCCCAAAACCATGTGATCGATGATTGGGGGCGCTTCTTCCCACTGGCCAACCCCATGCCAGGTTGCGGCGCTACCTCAAACGTGGGGGCGAATGTCGTGGTTGGGAAAGATGGTTCAGGTGGTGAAGGCCGGGTGCGTTTGCAGTACGCCTACAAACTCGACACCAAGATGGTTGACCCTTTGGTGCACTTGCCTCCCAAAATCGGCAGCCCTGACGATGTACCCGCAGGCGCCGGGGTATCGGGCCCGCCCTCTTTGGCCTTGCTCAACCTGCTGCGGGGCAGCCGCTACAAGGTGCAAAGCGGGCAGGCTTTTGCGGAAGACTTGGGTTGCAGTTTGCCCAAAGAATGCCTCTCGGTTCGCATCGAAGACCCGGCGAAGCCAAAGACCTTCTTGTACAAACCCATCTGCGAGCTGGCCGATGCCAAAGGGCACGTTCTGGGCCACGTGTTTGATGAAGACACGCCGCTGTGGTTTTATATTTTGGCCGAAGCCCAGCGCCCCTTGGTGGAGTTGTGGATGGCCCGTAAAGCAGCGGGTAAAAGCCTCACCGAAGACGACCTGCTGGGCAACCCACCTGCCACGGGGGGCGCCAAGCCTGGCAATGTGCCCAACCAGGGTGCGGGCACGCAGTTGGGCCCTGTGGGTGGGCGCATAGTGGCCGAAGTGTTTTATGGCCTGCTAGATGCAGACGATGAGTCGTTTGTGCGGGCTGCACCAGCCGATTGGTCACCCATCTGGGGCGGCACGGGCCCGGCCACCATGGCCAAGCTATTGGCCTATACCGGTTTGCCCATTACCGGCTAGCCGCCGCCTGCTGCAGTGCCCGCGCCGCCTGCCCCACCAAGGCCGGGCCTTGGTAGATCAGGCCGGTGTAGATCTGCACCAGGTCGGCCCCGGCGCGCAGCTTGCTCACCGCGTCTTGCGCGCCCATCACGCCGCCCACGCCAATGATCGGAAAGCCCTGGCCGAGGGCGTTGCGCAGCGCGCTGATCACGCCGTTGCTGGCCTCTAGCACCGGCGCGCCGCTCAGGCCACCGGCCTCGCCCGCGTGGGGTAGGCCCTGCACGGCGGCGCGGCCCAGCGTGGTGTTGGTGGCGATCACACCAAAGCGCTGGTTGGGCTGGCCACTGGCGTCGGTGCCGTAGCGTTTGAGCGTGGCGGCGATCACGTCTATTTGCGCGTCGTCCAGGTCGGGTGCGATTTTGATGAAGATGGGTTTGTGCGCGCCGTGCTCGGTGGCCAGCTCGGCGCGGCGGCGCTCCAGGGCTTCGAGCAAGGCGTCGAGCGCAGCGTCGCTTTGCAGGCTGCGCAGGTTCTGCGTGTTGGGGCTGGAGATGTTGACGGTGATGTAGTCGGCATAGGGGTAGACGCCGCTCAGGCAAGTGAGGTAGTCGCTCACTGCATTGTCGATGGGTGTGGCCGCATTTTTGCCAATATTCAAACCCAAAACCAGGCGCAAAGGCCCGCCAGCTGTGCGTGGAGCGCTATAAAAACGAGAGCTTTTGACGTTCGCCACAAAGGCCGCTAAACCTTCGTTGTTAAAGCCCAAACGGTTGATGAGGGCCTGGGCTTGCGGCAGGCGGAACATGCGCGGCTTGGGGTTGCCACTTTGCGCGAGTGGGGTCACAGTGCCCACCTCGACAAAGCCAAAACCCATGCTGCCCAGGGCGTCGATGCAGCGGGCGTTTTTGTCCAGGCCAGCGGCCAGGCCAATGCGGTTAGGGAAGTTCAGGCCCGCCACCTGCACCGGGTCGGCCACGCGCGGGGCGCAGTAGGCCCAGGCCAGGGGCGTGCCCTGGCTGCGGGCCAGCGCGGCCATGGTCAGGTCGTGGGCGGCCTCGGGGTCGAGGCCAAACAAAAAGGGGCGGGCGAGGGCATAGGGTAGGAGCGACATAGCGATAATTGTCCCCTATGACACACGCACTCAGCCAAGACGAACTTAAAACCCTGGTCGGCCAAGCCGCTTTGCACTATGTGGTGGAGGGCTCCATCGTTGGCGTGGGCACTGGCTCCACGGTCAACAAATTCATCGATGCGCTGGCCAGCATCAAGGGCCGCATCCGCGGCGCGGTGTCGAGCTCGGTAGCCTCGACCGCGCGTTTAACGGCCCTGGGAATTGCGGTGTTTGACAGCAACGAGGTGGATGAGCTGGCGGTCTACATCGACGGCGCAGACGAGATCGACGGCCAGGGCTACATGGTCAAAGGCGGTGGCGCAGCGCTGACGCGCGAGAAGATCGTGGCCGCGCAATCGAAGCAGTTTGTCTGCATTGCCGATGCTTCTAAATTGGTCGCAAGCCTGGGCGCTTTCCCCCTGCCGGTCGAGGTGATCCCCATGGCCACGCGGCGCTTGCAGCGCCAGTTTGCGGCCCTGGGTGGCGCTGCCACGCTGCGGCTCCAAGACGGCAAGCCTTTGGTGACCGACAACGGCCAGCACATTTTGGACGTGCGCGGTTTGCAGATCACCGACCCGCTGGGTTTTGAGATGGAAGTGAGCCAATGGCCCGGCGTGCTCACGGTGGGCGTGTTTG
>CANFOR010000112.1 GCA_947448675.1 Betaproteobacteria bacterium | reverse complement strand
TGTTGGTGGTGGTGTTGAGGAAGTAGTCACCCACATTGCCCTGTGTGCTCAAAGGGTTGCTAGGGCCGACCGAAATGCCGGCTGCGTTGGTGCCACTAGCACCCGTGGCACCTGTAGCACCAGTACTGCCTACAGCCCCTGTAGCGCCAACGGCCCCTGTGGCACCCGTTGCTCCGTTGATACCGTTCGTGCCGTTTGCACCCGTAGATCCGGTTGCGCCAGTGGCGCCAGTTGCGCCCGTAGCGCCCGTAGCGCCCGTAGCGCCCGTAGCGCCCGTAGCTCCCGTAACACCATTGGTTCCATTGGCACCCGTTGCGCCTTGAGGTCCTTGGGCTCCCGTACTGCCCGTTGCGCCAGTGGCACCTGCAGCCCCAGTTGCACCCGTAGCGCCCGTGGCACCTTGAATGCCAACCAACGACACGCCCACGGGCCAAACGCCACCAGCTTTGGGACCGTAAAGCGCGTTATTGGTGGTGTCAATATAGAAGTCACCATCCGCACCCACCGTGTTGGCTGGCGAGCCACTACCGCTGTAGATAGTGTTGCCATTGGTTCCATTGCTACCCGCTGCGCCGTTGGTGCCTTGGGCACCGGTTGCGCCCGTAGCGCCCTGTGCGCCAGTTGCTCCTTGCAGGCCCGCAGTGCCTTGCACACCTGCAACACCCTGTGCACCCGTTGGCCCCTGGGCACCAGTAGCGCCAATAGCGCCTGTTGCGCCTTGCGCGCCGCTAGCACCGGTGTTACCTGTGGCTCCCGTTGCCCCCACCAGGGACATACCAGTCGGCCACGCGCCCGCCGTTTTGGGGCCAAACAGCATGCTCGTGCTGGTGTTGATGTAGAAGTCGCCATCAGCGCCTTGGGTACTTACAGGGTCAACCGAGCCGCTGAGCACGGTATGGCCATCGGCACCGGCTGGGCCTACGGCTCCGGCTGCGCCAGTGGCTCCGGCTGGGCCGGTAGCGCCCATCAAGGAAGTACCTGACGTGGGCCAATGGCCAGCGGCTTTGGGCCCGATCAAGGTGCTGGTACTGGTGTTGAAGTACAAATCGCCGTCATTGCCCAATGCGTCGATGGGCGCATTGGCACCCGTCAAAATGCTGCTGCCGTTGGTGCCGTTGGTGCCATTCGTACCGTTGGTGCCATTCGTACCGTTGGTACCTGCAGCACCCGTTGCGCCTGCAGCGCCGGTTGCACCTGCGGGGCCAACCAAAGAAATACCCAATGTGGGCCAAGCGCCACCGGCTTTGGGGCCGATCAAGGTGTTGTTGCTGGTGTTGATGTAGAAGTCGCCGTCGCCGCCAAAAGCATCGCTGGGGGCGCCCGAGCCGCTCAGCAAGCTGGTACCTGCCGCGCCCACCGCACCGGCAACGCCCTGCGCACCCGTAGCGCCGACAATTGACACACCGGTAGCAGGCCAAGCGCCATTGGCTTTGGGGCCGTAGACCACGCTGTGTGCGGTGTCGAGATAGAAGTCGCCGTCGGCACCCAGACTGTCGGCGGGCGCTACGCTGCCATTCCACAAAGTATTGCCTGCTGCACCGGCTGCTCCCGTAGCACCTTGCGCACCCGTAGCGCCATTGGCACCCGTTGCACCGTCAGTGCCGTTGGCTCCAGTAGCCCCTGTGGCTCCATTGGTGCCATTGGTGCCATTAGAACCGGTTGCTCCAGTCGCGCCTGCGTTGCCCGTAGCGCCTGTGGCTCCATTGGTACCGTTTGCGCCTGTTGCGCCTGTTGCGCCAGTCGTCCCCTGCGCGCCATTGCTGCCTGTTGCCCCCGTTGCGCCAGTTGCACCGCTGCTGCCATTCGTTCCGTTGCTTCCAGCGGCTCCGGTAGCGCCCTGCGCACCAGTTGCTCCAATCAGACCTGCGACGCCAGTGGCACCCGTGGCACCGGTCGCACCCGCGGGGCCTACAGGCCCTGTAGCGCCCTGCAAGAGCAAGCTGGCGCTAGGCCAAGCGCCATTGGCCTTGGGGCCATAGAGGCGGCTGGTGGTGGTGTCTAAAAAGTAGTCTCCGTCATTGCCCTGGGAGGCCGATGGCGCTGAAGTTCCGCTCAGAATCGCGCTGAGTGCAGACACGTTGGCCGTTGTCGGTGTGGAAGAGCCACCACCACCGCCGCAAGCGGTGAGGCTCAGGGTGATGGCCACCAAGGCCAACATGAGGGGCGAGACGCGAGAAGGCTTTTGCATGACAGAACTCCTTTGTGACGTAGACTAAGCAATTGAAACAACACAGCCTTAAATGTAAGTACATGTTGTTTACGCGATTGTCTGCGTTAACCGAGCAGGAAGCAATGTCTAGTGCGTGAAACAACGCACAATTAAGGAAAAATTAAGTCTTAATATTGTAAAAGTTGCGTTGCCGCTACAGCATTTCCGTTACACCACCACCGGCTCAGGCTCCAGCAAGATGCCAAAGCGCTCGTAGACGCTGGTTTGAATGGCTTTGGCAAGGGTCATGACCTCGCCGCCCGTGACCGGGTTGCTGTTGCCACCCCGGTTGACCAGCACCAGGGCCTGCTTCTCGTACACGCCCGCATTGCCGATGCTCTTGCCTTTCCAGCCGCAGGCGTCGATCAACCAACCCGCCGCCAGCTTGATGCTGCCATCGAGCATCGGGTAGTGCACCAACCTGGGCTCGCGGGCAATGATGTCGGCGCATTGCACGGCATTGACGCTGGGGTTTTTGAAGAAGCTGCCCGCATTGCCCAGCACTTTGGGGTCGGGCAATTTGGCGCTGCGAATGGCGCACACCCACTCATAAATTTGCAGCGGCTCAAGCACGGCGGATGCGGCTTCCAGGCGTTTTTTCTCTATATCGGCATACCCCAGCACGGGTTTCCAGGCTTTGGGCAGGGCAAAGCGCACATGGGTAATCAGGGCGCGGCCCGCCAGGCCCATGCCCGGACCGCTGCCCTCACTGCCGGTGGCCGAGGGGGGGTGTTTGAAGACCGAGTCGCGGTAGCCAAATGCGCATTGCGCGGCGTTCAGGGTAAAACTGTGGCCGGTGTGCAGATCCACCGCGTCGAGCGATTCAAAACGGTCTTGCAGCTCCACGCCGTATGCGCCGATGTTTTGCACCGGCGAGGCGCCCACGGTGCCGGGGATGAGGGCCAAGTTCTCTAGCCCCGGCCAGCCCTGCGCTAGCGTCCAGCCCACAAAACTGTGCCAATTTTCGCCCGCACCGGCCTCCACGATCCAATGCTTGGCCGTCTCGCCCACCAAGCGGCGGCTCATGATCTCGACCTTGAGCACCAGGGGTTTGACATCGCCGGTGAGCACAATGTTGGCCCCGCCACCGAGGATGAAAGTGGGCAGGTTGGGCCAGGTAGCGGCAAAAGCCGGGCTGGCCATCATGGCCTGCACATCGCTGGCGGCGCGCAGGCGCACCAAGCGGTGCGCTTTGGCGACGATGCCAAAGGCGTTATGTGCTTGCAAATGCACTTCGTGTTCAAGTTCCATGGGAGAATTGTCGCATTGCCTCTCCCTGCCCCACGAGAACACCCATGCCTTCTTTTGACACCGTTTGCGAACCCAATCTGGTCGAAGTAAAAAACGCGGTCGAAAACACCGCCAAAGAAATCGCCACACGCTTTGACTTCAAGGGCACCTCGGCCGCCATTGAGCTCAAAGACAAAGAGATCACCCTGTTGGGCGACGCCGACTTTCAGCTCACGCAGATCGACGACGTGCTGCGCAATAAGCTGACCAAGCGCAGCGTTGACGTGCGCTACCTCGACGTGGGCGACGTGCAAAAAATCGGTGGCGACAAGGTCAAGCAGGTCATCAAGGTGAAGAACGGTATCGAGGCCGAGCAAGCCAAAAAAATCACCCGCCTCATCAAAGACAGCAAGCTCAAGGTGCAAGCGGCCATCCAGGGCGACGCGGTGCGCGTGACCGGCGCCAAGCGCGACGATCTGCAAGCAGCCATGGCGCTGATTCGCACCGACTTGACCGACTTGCCACTTAGCTTCAACAACTTCCGCGACTAGGCATGAAAGCCCTGCTGCTGGCCCTGCTCGGCTTGGCTGTGGGCGCTAGCGATGCGCAAAACGCCGCCCAAAGCCCAGCCCCAAGTGCCGCCCAAAAAATCGCGCTGACTGGCGTGCTCGGCGGCAAAGCCCTGCTGGTGGTGGACGGCGCGCCACCCAAGGCGGTGGCGGTGGGCGAAAGCCACCAAGGCGTCAAGGTGCTGCAGGTCAGCGGCGAAGTCGCCACGCTCCAGGTAAACAACCAGCGTTTTAGCCAGCGCGTGGGCGACGCACCCGTGAGCCAGGGCGCGACGGCGCGCGAGGCCGGTGGGCAAAAAATTGTGTTGCAGGCGCAAAGCGGCGGCCACTACATGAGCCTGGGGCGCATCAACGGCCAAAGCGTGCAATTCATGGTGGACACCGGCGCCACCATCATCGCCATGGGCCAGCAAGACGCCGAACGCATGGGCTTGGTCTACCGAAAGGGCGAGGCCTTTCGCGCAGGTACGGCCAATGGCGCGGTGACGGGTTGGCGCGTCAAGCTCGACGCGGTAAGCATTGGCGACGTCACCGTCTACGATGTAGAAGCCGCCGTGATCCCCGCGCCCATGCCCCATATTTTGCTGGGCAATAGTTTTTTAAGCCGCTTTCAAATGCGCATAGAAAACGATCAACTCACCATGGTCAAGCGCTACTAAAAAACCGAAAATCGCCCAGAATGCGCTCTGGCTGTGCGTATGCAGCTATTTATTTTGTAGCGCCCGGCTTACTCTTCAGGGGCGCATCTACTGCGCTTTTAGCGCCGCCCAGCTTGGGCTCGGTGCCGGCCAAGAGCCGGTTGATGTTGGCGCGGTGGCGCAACACCAAGAGCACACCAATGGCAAACAGGCACAACAAAATCGACTTGCTCATGTACCACGCAATGCGGTCGCCCAGCAGGTAGTAGCACATCGCAAAGGCCGCGCTGACCAAGGCTGCCAAAGACGAGTAGCGAAAGAACCAGGCCACAATGCACCAGGTGGCCGCTGTAGCCAAGCCCAGCAGCGGCTCCACACCCACCACCACGCCCATCGCTGTGGCCACGCCTTTGCCGCCTTTGAAACCAAAGAACAGCGGCCACAGGTGGCCTAAAAAGGCCGCCAAGCCGACCATGGCCACCGTGCCGTCTTCTAAACCATAGGCCTTGCCCCAGTGCTGCACAGCAAACACCGGCAGCCAGCCTTTGAGCGCATCAAGCAGCAGCGTGGCAATGGCCGCGCCCTTGTTGCCCGAGCGCAGCACATTGGTGGCGCCGGGGTTTTTGCTGCCGTAGCTGCGCGGGTCTTTCAGCCCGACTGCGCGGCTGACAATGACAGCAAACGACAGCGAGCCGATCAGATAGGCCAAGCCTGCTGCGAGCAGGCTGTAGAGGTATTCCATTTATTTGTCTTCCAAAGCACAGGTCACCGATTTTGCACTGAGAAGCTGCACGCAAACCTGCGGGTTAATGCCGACCAAAAATCCGCGCCGCCCACCATTGATGAGGATGCGCGGCAACTGCAAAACACTGGCTTCGATGTAGACCGGCATGGCGCGGCG
Source organism: Betaproteobacteria bacterium (assembly GCA_947448675.1). Classification (GTDB taxonomy): domain Bacteria; phylum Pseudomonadota; class Gammaproteobacteria; order Burkholderiales; family Burkholderiaceae_C; genus CANFOR01. The sequence continues at coordinate 3,459 of CANFOR010000112.1, read as the reverse complement.
CGTGCCAAAGGGCGAGGTGCCGCCCACCAGGTAGCCGCTGTGCCGGCTCGCCACCTCGGGCGCGCAGGGCTCGACCGACTTGGCAGCAATCTGCCGCGCTAAATTTTTAGTGCTCACCTTGCGGTTGCCATGCATCAGCACCAAAAGCGGCTTGGCGTCTTGGTCTTGCATCACCAAGGTTTTGACCACCATAAACGGGTCAAAGCCCAGCACCTGGGCGCTGTGCTGCGCGCCGCCGTGCTCCAGGTATTCATAGGGGTGCTCGGTAAAAGCTACGCCCGCCGCTTTGAGCTTGGCGGTGGCCGGGGTTTCGCTCACGCGGTCTGGTTTGCGCATACGGGAAGGCTAGGGTTGATTTGGCAAAATTTTAAAAAAGCAAGTCATGGAAGCGGGTGAACTGGTGGTACCGGCCATCACCATCTTTGAAGTGCTCAAGTGCTTGATGGTGCAGGGCATGGCACATGCCGTGCCGCAGGTGGAATCCCCCATGCGCCGATTCCCCGTGGTTGAGCTGAGCGCCGAGCGCGCCAGCGCTGCGGCTGCGCTGGCGGTCAAACACAAACTGCCCATGGCCGACAGCACCATCTACGCTGCCGCGCAACTCCGGCTCAAAGCGCCGGGTCGCGCATTTCCCAGCGAATTTTGTCGATCTCGGCCAACAGCTCGGGGCTCAGCGTGGTGCCCCAAGCCGCGATGCATTCGTCGAGTTGGTCGATGCTGGTCACGCCAATGATGGTGCTGGCCACGCGCCAGTTGGTGTAGCACCAGGCCAGGGCCATGGCGGTAGGCGTGAGGCCGTGCTGCTGGGCCAGCGCGTTGTAGCGGCGCGCGGCGGCCAAGGCATCGGGGCGGCCCCATCGCTGTTTGCGCACCGACTCAAACTTGGCAATGCGTCCCTCTTTGGGCGCGCCCTCGCCTGCAAAACCGCTGGCGTCGTATTTGCCGGTGAGCAGGCCAAAGCCCAGCGGCGAATAGGGAATCAGCGACACGCCCAAGCGGTGCATGGTCTCGTCCAAGCCGTTGTCCAGTGTGCGGCTGACCAAGCAGTAGGGGTTTTGCACGGTGGCCACACGCGGCAGGCCGTGCTGTTCGGCCAAGCGCACAAACTCGTGCACGCCGTAAGGCGTTTCGTTTGACAGGCCAATGGCGCGCACCTTGCCCGCCTTGACCAGCGCGCCCAGTGCCTCCAGTTGCTCGTGGATCGAGGTGAACGAGGTCTCTTTGCTCGGGTCGTAGTACTGGATGCCAAAGGCTGGCACATGGCGCTCGGGCCAGTGGATTTGGTAGAGATCGATCACCTCGGTTTGCAAGCGCTGGAGCGAGCCCTCGCACGAAGCGGCAATGTCTTTGGCGGTCAGGCCCTTGCCCTCGCGCACCCAGGGCATGCCGCGCGCCGCACCCGCCACCTTGGTGGCCAAGACCACCTTGCTGCGCATGCCCGGGTTGGCGGCAAACCAACGCCCCATGATGGACTCGGTAGCGCCAAAAGTCTCGGCCCGCGCGGGCACCGAATACATCTCGGCGGTGTCTAAAAAGTTGATGCCGCGCTCCACTGCATGGCTGAGGATGGCGTGCGCATCAGGCTCGTTCACCTGCTCGCCAAAAGTCATGGTGCCCAGGCAAATGGGGCTGACGCGCAGCTCGCTGGAGCCTAACTTAACGAGGGGAAATGGCTGGTTCATGGTGCTAGTTTGGTAAAGGGATGGCTGTATTTTGGCAGCTTATGGGGGCAACTTATGCAGCCGCCCCACGCGCTGCCTGGGCTTGGGCTTGCTGCGCTTTGGCCTCTTCCTGCAAACGCAGCACGCGGCGCTGCACCTTGCCAGTGGTCGTCATGGGCAGGGCGTCGATAAATTCAATTTCTTTGGGGTACTCGTAGGGGGCCAGTTGGCCTTTGACGTGCTGCTGCAATTGGGCTACCAGCTGGACATAAAAATCGGCCACATCGCCCGCCAGTTGTGCGTTTGCAGCTATGAATTCAGGAGCAATCACCACATAAGCCTTAACCACCGCACCGCGCTGGGCATCGGGCTTGGGCACCACGGCGGCATTCAGCACAGCGGGGTGTTTGACAAGGCAGTTTTCAATTTCGCTCGGGCCAATGCGGTAGCCCGCGGCTTTGAACACGTCGTCTGCCCGGCCCTGGTACCACAGGTAGCCGTCCGCGTCGCGGGTGGCCAGGTCGCCCGTGCGGCACCAGTCGCCGGTGAACTTGTCGGCCGTGGCCTGCGGGTTCTTCCAGTAGCCCAAAAAGAAAATCGGGTCGCTCTGGCCGTGCACGTCGCAGCGGTGCAGCGCCACGTCACCCGGCACGCCCACCGGGCACTCGCGGCCCTGCTCGTCGATCACCGCTACCCGGTGGCCGGGGTAGGCCCGGCCCATGCTGCCGGGCTTGGCCGGGTAGAGCCCGGCGCAATTGCCCACGATGTAGTTGATCTCGGTCTGGCCAAACATCTCGTTCACCGTTACGCCCAACTCGCTTTGGCAATAGGCAAACACCGCGTCACCCACGGCCTCACCCGCACTCATGAGCGCTTGCAATTGCAGCTTGAACTGCGTGCGCGGCTGGGGGTAGGCTTTCATCATGGCCTTGAGCGCGGTGGGGAAGAGGAAGCTGTGCGTCACGCCCATGTCTTGCATCAGGCTAAAGGCCAGCTCGGGCGAAAAACGGCCTTTGTAGGCGACGATGGGGCGGCCAAAATAGAGCGTGGGCAGCAAAGCGTCCATCAGCCCGCCCGTCCAGGCCCAGTCAGCTGGAGACCAAAAAATGGCTTCAGAAGATGCGTTGGTTTTGCCATCAAAGCCGAACCAGTTTTGGCTGCAGACAAAGCCGCTGAGGTTGCCGATCAGTGCGCGGTGCGGGATCAACGCGCCCTTGGGTGGGCCGGTGGTACCGCTGGTGTAGATCAAGATCGCCGCTTCGTCTGCTTTGGTTTTGATAGCGGTGTACGCAGGCTGGGCGCGCGCTAGCGCGGTTTTGTAGTCCACTTCTGTAGCAGCAGCGCTGGCACGCGGTGGTGTGCTGGTTGCGCCAGGTGCGCCTGCTGCAAGCCCCACGCAGAGCAGTGTGCGCAGGGCCGGGCATTGCGCACGCACCTGCTGCAGCGCCTGCAGGGTGTTGGCGTCGCAAATGGCCAGTACGGCGGCGCTGTCGTGCAAGCGGTATTGCAAGGCCTCGGGGCCGAAGAGTTGCGACAGCGGCATGGCCACCGCGCCCATTTGCAGCACGGCCATATAGGCCACCGCCGTTTCAAAGCACTGCGGCAGCACAATCGCCACGCGCTCGCCACGCTGCACACCTTGCGCATGCAACACGTTGCTAAGCCTGCAAGCCTGCTGGTAGAGCTGGGCGTAGCTGTAGCTTATGGTCGGATGCACTGCCGTTGGAGTGCCTACTTTAGAAGAAAAAATGCCGCCAACGCCCGTAGAATAATCGTAGACAGCTATTTTTTTTGTAGC
>CANFOR010000111.1 GCA_947448675.1 Betaproteobacteria bacterium | reverse complement strand
TGTGCGTCCAGTGCACGCAGGGCAAAATAGCTTTGCGCTGCACTGGCGTACAAGCTACTCAGCACGACGCCACGGTTGGCGCCTTGGGCTAGCATGCGGGCACGCGCGGCCTGGTCCGCGCTGGCGTATTTGCCCCAAAAATCGATTTCATAACTGGCACTTAAACCCAATTGGGCATCATTGGAATAATTGCCCGCTGCAGGATTGTAGGTGGCGCTATTGGTGCTAGCGCGGCGACGCGCCAAGCCTGCATTCAGGTCCACACTCGGGTACAAGTTGGCTTGGTTTTGGCTCAGTGTGGCACGGGCTTCGGTGATGCGCGCGCTGGCCAGCGCCAGGTCTTGGTTGTTACTGGCGGCCTCTTGCACCAAAGCGTCGAGCACCGGGTCTTGGAAGCTTTTCCACCACTGCAACCAGTCGAGTGCGGCTGCGTCGGCGGGCTGAATGGCGGCCTTGCCGGCAGACAAACTGGTGGGTACTTCAAGCGCTGCAACTGGGGGGTTTTGCTGTTTCAAAACGCCGCCAGAGCACGCCAAAAGTGAGTAAGCAGCTACCAAATAAATAGCAGTGGCGTGGCTCGAAAATGGAAAAATGCGCTTAAACATGCTGCGCTCCTTGGCCATGCACGAGCTGGTTGAGGTGCTCAAAATCTTCAGGCCTGGTTTTGAAGTTCCAGTCGTTTACCAGCTTAAAAAACAGGGGCACTAAAAAGATCGCCAAGAAGGTGGCCGCCAACATGCCGCCCAGCACGCCGGTGCCGATCGACTGGCGTGCTGCTGCGCCCGCGCCGCTGGAAAACGCCAGTGGCACGACACCCAAAATAAAGGCCAGCGAAGTCATCAAAATCGGCCGAAAACGCAAGCGCGCAGCTTCTAAAGCCGCCGCTACCGGTGATAGACCCTCGTGCACCCGAACGGTAGCAAATTCGACAATCAAAATCGCGTTTTTGGCCGACAAGCCCAAGAGCGTGACCAAGCCAATTTGAAAGTACACGTCATTGGTAAAGTGGCGTAAATACACCGCCATGAGTGCACCAAAAATACCAAAGGGCAGAGCCAATAAAACCGAGAATGGCAAAGACCATTTTTCGTACTGCGCGGCCAAAATCAAAAATATCATCACAAAACCGGCCGCCAAGGCCAGGCCCGCGGCGCTGCTGCTGCGCTTTTGCTGGAAGGCTGCGCCGCCCCAGTCATAGCCCATGTCGGTGGGCAGCACTTGGCTGGCCACACGCTCCATGGCGGCTATGGCTTGGCCCGAACTAAAACCGGGTTTGGCTTCGCCCAAAATTTGCACTGAAGGCAGGGCATTAAAGTGTTGTACCGACTCCGGCCCCGCGACAAATTTGACCTCGGCCACAGAGCGAATTTGCACCATTTGCCCTGACTTGGCGCGCACATACAAGGCACCTATGTCATCCGGTTTGGCGCGAAACTCGCCCTCGGCCTGCATCAGCACTTGGTAGATACGGCCACTCTTGTTGAAGTCGTTCACGTAGTAGCTGCCCAGGGTGGCGGCCAAGGTGTTGTAAATATCGGCCAAGGCTATGCCCATGGAGCGGGCTTTTTCAGTGTCTACATTCACATAGAGTTGGGGCGAGTTAGCCTGCCAAATGGTTTTCACGCCCTGCAGCTCCGGCTGTTTATTGGCCTCGGCCAAGAGTGTGGGCAGCATTTGCGCCAAGCGGCGTACGCCGCCATCGCCTTTGTTTTGCAAATAAAACTCAAAGCCGCCGGTTTGGCCCAGGCCTTGAATCGCAGGCGGCGCAAAAGCCAGGGGCAAGCCTTCTTTGATGCCACCGGTTTTCATATAAGTTTCCATCACCAACTCTTTGGCCGACTGGGTGCGCTCGGCCCAGGGTTTGAGCGGGAAGAACATGGTGGCCGCAGACGACTTTAAGCCGCCGCCACCCAAAAAGTTCAAGCCCACCAAACTAAACACGGTGTCGATGTTTTTATTGGGCGACATCGCCGCCTCAACCTTTTTCACCACCTGGTTGGTGCGCTCCAGCGAGGAGCCTTCAGGCAAGATCACGGCACCTATGAAGTAGCCTTGGTCTTCGTCGGGTACCAAGCTGCCGGGCACGATTTTGAACAACAAGCCGGTGAGCAAGCCCATGCACACAAACAGCAGCAGGCCCAGCACGCCGCGCTTGAGGAAGAAGGCCACGCCCTGCGTGTAGCGGTGCGTGAGCTTGGCAAAGCTGCGGTTGAACCAGTCAAAAAATGCGTTCTTGCGCTCCGCTCCTGGCTTGAGCAGCACGGCACACAGCGCGGGCGTGAGCGTAAGGGCGACAAAACCCGAGAGCACCACGGCAATTGAAATCGTCACCGAAAACTGGCGGTACAGCTCACCAGCCAAGCCACCCAAGAAAGCGATGGGCACAAAGGCTGCGCAGAGCACCAGCACAATGGCCACTACCGGGCCAGTCACCTCTTGCATGGCTTTGAGCGCAGCGTCACGCGGCGAGAGCCCGTCTTCGTGCATGTGTCGCTCGACGTTTTCCAGCACCACAATCGCGTCGTCCACCACGATGCCAATGGCCAGCACCATGCCAAACAGCGTGAGCGTGTTGATGCTGTAGCCCAGCAGGTGCAGGCCCGCCATGGTGCCAATCAGCGACACCGGCACCGCCAAGGTGGGGATGATGGTGGCGCGCCAGCTTTGTAAAAACAAATACACCACCACAAACACCAGTGCCATGGCTTCGGCCAGGGTTTTCAGCACCTCGTGGATCGACTCGGTAACAAAAGGCGTGGTGTCGTAGGGCGTGGAATAGGTCATACCCTCGGGGAACTTGGCCTTGAGTGCTTGCAAGGTTTTTTCAACCGCCGCACGGGTTTGCAAAGCGTTCGCGCCGGTCTGCAAAAACACACCCACAGGCACCGAGGGGTGGCCATTGACGCGGCCATAAAAGTTGTAGTCTTTGCTGCCCAGTTCGACGCGGGCCACGTCTTTCAGGCGCAGCACCGAGCCGCCTGCGCCGCTGCGCACCACGATGTTGGCAAAGTCTTCGGGTTCGAGCAAACGGCCTTTGGCGGTGACGGTGAGCGTCAGTTCTTCGGTATTGCCCGGCGGTGCGCCGATTTTGCCTGCGGCGTATTGCGCGTTTTGCTCGCCCACGGCACTGGCAATGTCGGCCACTGTCACGCCCAGTTGGGCCATGCGGTCGGGCCGCAACCAAATGCGCATAGCGTAGTCTTTGGCACCGAAAATTTGCACATTGGTGGTGCCGGGCACGCGCTTGATCGCGTCAAGCACGTTTTGCGTGATGTAGTTGGAGATGAAGAGCGCGTCATAGCGGTCGTCGGGCGAATACAGCGAGGCCACCACCAAGAAGTTGGCCGAGCTTTTGGACACCGTCAGGCCCTGGCGCTGCACCTCTTGCGGTAGCTTCGATAAAACTTGGTTGACGCGGTTGTTCACATTCACTGCAGCGATATCGAGGTCAGTGCCGACGTCGAAGGTGACGTTGATGGTCAGCGCGCCGTCACCCGAGGAGGTGCTGTCCATGTAGAGCATTTTTTCAACGCCGTTGATGGACTGCTCCAGCGGCGCTGCAACGGTGGTCTCGAGCACCTCGGCCGAGGCCCCGGGGTAGATGGCGCGCACATTGACCACGGGTGGCGAGATCTCGGGGTAACGCGCAATCGGCAAGATGCGCATGGCCGCTAAACCGGCCAGCACCAAGAATAAAGACAGCACCGTGGCAAAGATCGGGCGCTTGATAAAAAACGAGGAGAACATGCAGTGCGCTCCTTATTTCGTAGCTGCCGACGCACTATTGGCGGGCGCTGCGGGCGATTTTCCTTCTGATGGTGCGGGTGGCATGGCACTTGGCGCTGTGCCCGGAACATAGGGCACGGGCTTGACCGTCATGCCCGGGTCATGGGCTTTGATGAAGCCGTCGACCAACACGCGCTCGCCGCTTTGCACGCCTTTGGTGACGATCCAATTGCCCTGCGTCCAACCGTCGAGTTGCACCGGGCGGGGTTCGAGTTTGTCGTCTTTGTTGACCACGAACACCATCTTGCCAAAGGGGCTGTCGATCACTGCGCGTTGCGGCACGGCCAAGGTGTTGGCGCGGCTGGCGCCGCCAAGCAAAACGCGCACAAACTGGCCAGGGCGCAAGCTGCCGTCGGGGTTGGGCACCTCGGCGCGCACGTCAAAACTGCCGGTGTTGGGGTTGACTTTTTCACTGACAAAATTGAGCTTGCCCTTTTGCGCAAACAAGCTGCCATCGGCCAACTTCAGGCCGACGCTAAAGCCCAGGCTGCCGCTGCGCGCAGTGCCTGCGGCACGGGTGCCGGCTGCCGCGCCGGGCACGCTGAGTTGCCCCGACTTCATTTGCGCGGTCAGGCGCAGCAAGTCGGCCTCGGAGACGCTGAAGTTCACGTACATCGGGTTGGTTTGCACGATGGTGGTGAGCAGGCTATCGCCCGCGGTGACCAAGCTGCCGTCGGACTTGCTGGCCGTGCCGGTGGTACCGCTGATGGGGGCCACCACACTGGCATAGCCCAGATTCAGGCGCGCCTCGCGGGCTTGGGCCTGCATTTGCTTGAGTGAGGCCTCGGCCGACTCAAAAGCCGACTTGCTGTCGTCAAATTCTTTTTGGCTGATGGCTTTTTCAACCACCAAGGGGGCCAGGCGGGCTTGGTCGCGCTGGGCCTGGTTGAGCTTGGCCTGGGCTACGGCCACCGCTGCTTCGGTAGAGGCCACCTGGGTTTGAAAATTCGCCGGGTCAATTTGGAACAAAACCGCGCCCGCTTTGACCGCACTACCCTCGGTGTACACACGCTTTTGCAAAATGCCGGCAACGCGGGCGCGCACCTCGGTCTCGCGCGAGCCAGCGGTTTGGCCGGTGTATTCCATCTCCACCGGTTGGGCCTGGGCCGTGACGGTGAGCACCGCCACCTCGGGCGCCGGCATGCCGCCAGGGCCACTTGCACCGCCAGGCCCGCCTTGCCCAACGCTGGGGCTGCAAGCGGCTAGGCTGGCCAATACAAGCACCGCGCAGGCCAGCAGCGCAAGGCGATGGGCGGGCTGGGCACAACCTGCAAAAAGGGGAGATGGGCGGTCGAAGGTCATACGGTGTTCCATGGGTTTGGCGGTGTGCAAATGATTTTAAGACGGCAGCATGTCGAACTCGCGCGCCAGCAGCTCGTAAGAGCGTGCTTGCACCGCGGGGTAGTGCGTCCAGGTGATGATGGCCAGCTCGTCTACGCCGTGCAGCGCAGCCAAGGCACGCAATTTCTCTGCCACCTGGGGCGCGCTGCCCACCAGGGCATTGCGGCGCAGCGCGACTTGGCTAGCGCGTTCATCTTCGCTGTAGGGGCGCTGGGCGTCTTCGGGCGCAGGCAAGGGGCTCAGTCGGCCCAGGTTGCGGTCCATGCGCAGGCGCTCGCGGCTTTTGAACTGGTGCCAGGCCTCGGCCTCGGTGTCTGCCGCCAGCGCCCACACACACAGCAATGGCACGGGCTTGGGGTGCTGCGCGCTGGGCTGGTAGAGCTGGCGGTACAGGCTGAGCGCTGTGTCTGCGCCCTCGCCGTCGGTGATGAAGTAGGCAAATGCATAGGGCACGCCCAGTTGCGCGGCCAAGCGTGCGCCGTAGTCCGAGCTGCCCAGCATCCACACGCTGGGCGCGCTGGCCCCTTGCGGGCAGGCGTGCACACCGTAGCCGGGGTGGCCGGGCGGCATGCCTTCGCTGGTCACACCCTCACCCACCCAGGCTTGCAGCTCCAGCACGGCCTGGGCAAAGTTGTCAGAGGCGCGTGGGTCGGGGTTGAGCAGCATCGAGGTGCGCCGGTCGCTGCCCGGCGCGCGGCCCACACCCAGGTCGATACGGCCCGGGGCCAGCGCGTCGAGCACGCGAAACTGCTCGGCCACTTTGAGCGGCGCGTAGTGCGGCAGCATCACGCCCGCACTGCCAATGCGGATGCGGCTGGTGCGCGCGGCAATGGCGGCCATTAGCACCTCGGGCGCGCTGCCCACAATGGTCGGGTGGCTGTGGTGCTCACTGACCCAAAAGCGCTGGTAGCCCCAGGCTTCACACAGCTGGGCCAGGGCCAGGGTGTGGGCAATGGCATCGCTTTGGGGACGCCCGGCAGGGGCAACGGATTGGTCAAGTACAGATAAACGCAGCATGGCACTGAGTTTAGGGCTTCGTGGCCTACACCACATTTCACTGAAAACCTCACCCCCATGTTTACGCGCAACCACGCAAACGGCATTTGGTCACAGTTTTATGCGTAATTTGACGCACGGCTTAGCTACTCTTGGCTTAATCAGCGAAACTGCGTGATTATCAATAAAGCTTCTTATGTCAAGGTCTTTGATCGTTGTGGACGCTGGGTGCGATGTGCCCAACGGTATTTTGCAAACTGAATCGGTTGCGGTTTTGCCTGTGCGTTTGGTTTTGGGTGGTGAAAAATCACTCGACCTACGCAACCCCTTGCACACTGCAGAGCAATTAGCACTGCTCGACCAAGCTAGGCCCGGCTGGTGTCAAACCGAGGTTTTGTCCGCGCGCGAAACACTCGATTTTTTACACGAACAATTGCGCACTTTGGGCCCCCCCATATTGGCTTTGCATACCAGCGCTCAGCGCAGCAAAATGTATGATTACATGCGACGTGCTGTGAGCACTCTGCGCAGTGACCCGCTCACAGAAGCCGTGGCCTCGCGCATTGGCGTGCAAGACAGTGGGGCCAGTTCCGCCGGATACGGGGTGCAATTGATCGATATTTTGGAACAGCGTCAGCGCGGTCTGGATTGGACCCAATTGCAACGCCGAGCGCACAACAACACGCGCAACACACATACCTTTACCGTGCCAAGCAAACCAGAATTTGTTGCCGCCTATGCGCGCAGCCGCGGCATTCGGAACGTCAGCAGTGCCAAGTTGTTGGCCACGCGCTTGTTCAATATTGCGCCCATTCTCTATGCAACCCAAACGGCTACCCGCGTCGTTAGCCGGCGTTTTGGCACTGTTCGCGCACGCGAGGTGCTATTTGCCAAACTGCGCCGCGTGATCACGGAAGAACGCTTGTTCTCGCCGCATGTGGTGCTGAGCTATGGCGGCCCCTTGAACGATGTGGACTTCATGCCCGGCTACCAAAACTTGGTGGGCTTGGCACAGCAGCGCGGCATTAGCGTGCATGTGGCCACAATGTCGATGAGCAATGCCATCAACTTGGGGCCACGCGCTTTGTCGGCTGGGTTTTTAGCTATGCAAGAACACGGTAACGAGCTGAGCAGCCACTACTACTGAAGCGCTGAAGCGCTACACCATGGCAAGGCCGTGGTCGCCTAGCAGCCCGTTGCGCTTGGGGCTTGGCGCTGGGCCAGGGCCTGCTCTACACTGCGCAGTTCCAGCCCATAGGCTTGGGCAAATGCTGCAGCGCCCAGGCCACTGGCATCAAAGGCGCGCAAGAGCGCAGCGCGCTTGGCGCTTTGCTCGGCCAGCCACTCCATCGCCTCTTGCAGGGCCTGCAGGGCCACAGGGTCTTGGCTGCGCACCTGTTCAGCATACTGCATGCTGCCCAAGCCCGAGGCCTCGATGGCCCCAGCCAAGCGTTCGCGCAGCCAGGGGCGCAGATCGTCACGGCTGCGCGCTTGGCGGCGCCGAAACACCTCCATGATGGCGTGGTGCACGTGGTCGGGGGCCAGGGGCTCGACCGGCTCGGCTTGCAAGTTGTAGCGCTGGCTGCTGCTGGCCACGGCTTCTAGATAGCGCGTTGAACGCGCATGTTGGCCCAAAGCCAACTTGAGTTCTTCTTTGGCAAACACCTCGGGATGAGCGGCCAACAGCTCTTGGTACACGCCTAGTTTGAGCGGCAAGAAGCGTGCCCCAAACATCTGCGGGTAGAGTGCGAACAAGCGCTCCAGCACCGGGTTGACGGCGCGCGCAGGGCCGGTATTGCGCTGGCGCTCTTTAGACTGCTCGATGCGTGGCCCAGCGGGCCCCATGCGGGCGCTCTGCTGCTGGTGCTGCCGGGACTGTTTCGGCGCCCCTGGTTCATGCCCAGGCTGCTCCGAATGCGCCACAATGAGCTCTGGCTGTGCGTAGGCAGCTATGGAATCAGTAGCAAGCAAGGGTGAAGCAGTGTCGGTCATGGGGAAGCGTAAAAAATGCAAAGAGCCTGGACTGTAAGCCCTAGGCAGCACAAAAACCGCAAACGGGCTGGCTGCAGCCTAGCTTTTCACCAAAGATGCAAAGGTCTTGCGGAATTTGGCCACCTTGGGCGCGGCCACGGCCATGCAATAGGCTTGCTGCGGGTGCTTGGCAAAATAGTCTTGGTGGTATTCCTCGGCAGGCCAGTAATTGCGGATGGGCTGCACCTCGGTGACGATGGGCGACGGGTACACCCCCTGAGCGTTCACCTCTTGGATGAAGGCGCGTGCCTGTTGCTCTTGCTCGGGCGTGCTGCAGTAGATGCCGCTGCGGTATTGGCTGCCGGTGTCATTGCCCTGGCGGTTGAGCGTGGTGGGGTCGTGGATGAGAAAGAAAATTTCAAAAATTTGCTGCAGGCTGATGCGCGCTGGGTCAAAGCGCAGTTGCACCACTTCATTGTGGCCCGTGTTGCCCGAGCACACGTCGTCATAGCTGGGGTTTTGCAAGTGGCCATTGCTATAGCCCGACTCCACGTCTTCAATCCCCGAGACGTTCACAAACACCGCTTCGGTGCACCAAAAACAGCCACCGCCCAAGACGATGGTTTGCAGATTACTCGCCATAAAAAAACTCCATCCGTAGGGGCTTGTGCCCTGAACGAGCATCTTACGCCAAGCGCTTGCAGCGCGCCAATGGATTTATCAGTTTTTATAGGGTTACCAGCCCGAAAGTCTCATAGAATATGCGTGGACAGCTATTTATTTTGTAGCAAATAACCCATGGAATTGGCCTTTTTCAAACCCGTGCTCAGCAGCCTGCTGTTACCACCTGCCGGGCCGCTGCTGCTGGTGTTCGCAGGCGCTGCTGTGGGCCTGCGTTGGCGGCGTGCAGGCAGTTGCCTGGTGGTGGTCGCCAGCCT
>CANFOR010000110.1 GCA_947448675.1 Betaproteobacteria bacterium | reverse complement strand
GTTGACCCCGGAGACGCTGGCCCGGTGCTGCAAGCCCTACAGCAACACGGCTTGCAACTGGAGACGATTTTAGTCACCCACCACCATGCCGACCATGTGGGCGGCGTAGACGCCTTGCGCAACGCAACCGGTGCCAAGGTATGGGGCCCCGCTTTTGAGACCATTCCCGAACCGGTGGGCCGCCTCGCTGGGGGTGACAGTGTGCAGGCCATGGGCCTGCAGTTTCAGGTGTTGGACGTGCCCGGCCATACTTCGGGCCATATTGCCTACTATTGCGCCGATATGGACGGCGCGCCCCTGCTGTTTTGTGGCGACACATTGTTCTCGGGCGGCTGCGGCCGTTTGTTTGAGGGCACACCGGCACAGATGCTGGCCTCGCTCGACGCGTTGGCCCAGTTGCCGGGCAACAGCCGGGTCTGTTGCACCCACGAATACACCCTGAGCAACCTGCGCTTTGCGCGCGCGGTCGAGCCGGGCAACCAAGCCTTGCAAGACTACAGCCAGCGCTGCGAGGCCCTGCGCGCCGCGCAGCAGCCCACCCTGCCCTCGCGCATCGACACCGAGCTGGCAATCAACCCTTTTTTGCGCACCCGCCAAGCGGCGGTCATGCAAGCGGCATTGCAGCGCGATGCCCAGGCCACCGACGAGGTGGCTGTGTTTGCCGCCATTCGCCAATGGAAGAACAACTTTCAATGAGCTTTTTTCTCCGGCCCCAGGCCCTGGCGCGCAGTCTGTTTGCTTTCGGTTGTATGGCCTTTGCCATCAGCAGTGGTGCCGCCACCACCTCAGGCAATGGTCCGACCAAAGCGAGCGCGCCCGAGCTAGCGACGACTTCACCCCTTGCGGCACCTGACGCAGCGCCCAACACGAGTGCAGCGCCTGCCTTCAACAAGCCCGCCGCACAGGATGGTGCACCCCAAGTAGACACGGGCTTGCAACCCATTGCCCCGGCCAATGCCGACAGCGGCTCGCCGCGCAATGTGGCGGGTTTGGCCGCGCCAGCCGATTTGTGGGAGCGCATGCGCCGGGGCTTTGCCATGCCCGACCTGGACAACACCCAGGTGCACGAACGCGAGCAGTGGTATGCCAGCCGCCCCGACTACATGCTGCGCATGACCGAGCGTTCGCGCAAATACTTGTTCCACATTGTTGAGGAACTGGAGCGGCGCAACATGCCCACCGAGTTGGCCCTGCTGCCCTTTATCGAGTCGGCTTTCAACCCGCAAGCGGTGTCCAGCGCCAAGGCGGCAGGCATGTGGCAGTTCATTCCCAGCACCGGCAAGCACTTTGACTTGAAGCAAAACGTGTTCCGTGACGACCGCCGCGACGTGCAAGCCTCGACCCGCGCCGCGCTGGACTATCTGCAAAAACTCTATGGCATGTTTGGCGACTGGCAGTTGGCCCTGGCGGCCTACAACTGGGGCGAGGGCAGCGTGGCGCGCGCCATTGCCAAGAACCAGCGCGCCGGTTTGGGCACCCGTTATAGCGAGCTGAACATGCCCGCTGAAACCCGCCAGTATGTGCCCAAGCTACAAGCGGTGAAGAACATCGTGGCCCAGCCCGATGCCTTTCGCTCCAGCCTGCCAGACATTCCGAACCACCCGTATTTTCAGTCGGTCAACATCACACGCGACATCGACGTGGCCCTGGCGGCCCAACTGGCAGAAGTGCGCACCGAAGACTTTAAAGCCCTCAACTCTTCGGCCAGTCGCCCTGTGATTTTGGCAGCTGGCACGCCGCAAATTTTGCTGCCCTGGGACAACGCCGCGGTGTTTGAAAGCAATTTGCAAAGCTACAAAGGCCAGTTGGCCAGTTGGACTTCATGGGTGGCCCCCAGCACCATGAAGCCCGCCGAAGCGGCGCGGCGCGTGGGCTTGTCAGAAGCCAGCTTTCGCAGCGTCAACGGCATACCGCCCAAGATGCTCATCAAGGCAGGCTCCACGCTCTTGGCACCGCGCGCCGCGAGCAAACGAGAAGACGTTTCGACCCATGTGGCCGACAACGGGCAAATCAGCTTAGCACCCGAATTGGTGCTGCGCCGAAGCACGGTAAAAGCCCGTAAAGCCGACACCGTGGTCAGCTTGGCCATGCGCTACAAGCTCAGCGCGGCCAGCGTGGCGCAGTGGAACAAACTCGGCCCCAGCGCGGTCTTGAAGCCCGGCCAGGCCGTGGTGGTTTACCTGCCGGTGCGCGCGGGTCGCGCAGTGGCCCGTGGGGGCAAGGCGGGCAGCAAGGTAGCCCGCGCGAGGGGCAGTTCAAATAACCGGGCGATGGCCCGCGCCAGTGGCCGCAGCATCAAGATGGCCAAACGCTAGGGCACTGCACCGAGGCATTTTTAGGTCCTCTTAGGCATTTTTGGCCTTTATTGATAGCGGCTTGGCGCAGCGTTTGGGCCAAGCGCTTCACACGTGGAAGCGTTCCTTGGCGTTGCGGGCAAACTCATTGGTGTAGAGCGCCGCCAGGTTCAGGCGCTGGGCCTTGGCCGCAGCCTCAAATTCAGCCGTGACTTTGTACGAGGTTCGCACGGCTTCTGTACTGAGCATACCGTCTGACGAATAGCTCGAACGCACATTGGAAAACGCAGCCAGGTACAACGCGCGGTCACCCAGCTGAAAGGCTTCCGGTACGGTACGCACCATGTCGCTGGGGCCAGCCGTTTGCAGCCACTTGAGGCTGCGCACCATGGCATGGGCCAGGGCTTGGCAGGTGCGCGGATGGCGCTCAATAAAGCTCTTGGGCGCATACAAGCACGATGCGGGCATGGGCCCGCCAAACACTGCCAAAGAATGCTGCAAGCTGCGTGTATCGGCAATGATTTTCAGGTCGGCTTTGAGCTCGAGCATGGTCATCACTGGCTCGGAATTGCTGAGCGCATCGACCTGGCCGCTGCGCAGCGCCGCCAAGGCACTGGCGGCGTAGCCCACGCTGATGTAGTTCACGTCGCCGGCCAATAGCCCGGCACCAGCCAAGACCCGGCTGGCCAGCAAATGGTTGGTAGAACCCGGGGCTGAAATGCCAATTTTGCGCCCACGCAAATCTTGCACCGCACGGTAATTGGGCATATTGCGCACCGACACCCCCATCGCGATTTGGGGCGTGCGTCCTTGGAGTACGATCGACTGGCATGCTTGCGCGCGGGCCGCTGGCGCCATGAGCTGCTCAAAGGAGCCCGAGCACAACTCGGCATTGCCTGCGAGCAAGGCCTGCTGGGCTTGCGTCCAGCTGCCGTGGTCAACTACCTCCACTTCTAGACCCTCAGCATAAAAGTAGCCCAATTGCTCGGCCACGGTGAGTGGCAATTGGTGAAACGCAGCTTTACCCGCAACAGAAATAACCAGGCGCGTGGTTTCGAGTTTTTTTTGCGCATGCCCATAGGGTGCAGCCAAAACCGCCGCCGCAGCAGCCAAACCCGATTGAATAAAACGCCGCCTGTGCGGAAAACCCAACATGCAAACCTCTCTGTATTTGTTTTCTAGTGCTCCTAAGCATAAACAAACACAGTGCCGCGCGCATTGGGAAGTTCCCGAGCGGGTTTGTACTTAAATCAGCGGTAACCTATGAAAAAAATCACTGTATTCACCAGCAAGGCCAGTGTCCACACCACGGTGCGCGGCGTACCCATACCGGCTACGTAGAGCAAGATGTAAAACAAGCGCAGCACTACAAACACAAACGCCAAAATGTCCAAGCGCGTTTGGTTGGCTTGCAAAATGTGCGCCACGATGACGGCTGCCATGAAAAACGGCAGCCCCTCCACCGTATTGGCACCCGCCCCATTGGCGCGGGCGCGCCAATCGCTTTGCCGGGCTAGCCAAGCGCGCGGGTTGACGTTGTCATAACCACCCTCGTGCAGGGCTTTGCCAAACATGCCAAATTTGGCAATGCCAGCGCACAGCAGCGGCAACAAGGCCGCAACCAAAATACAACCATATGCTACGGTGAAGTGTGCGTAATTCATTCAAAGCCTTTCTAGGCTGCAAGGCGCATAGAGCATGCGTGAGCAGCTATTAAAATTATAGCTAAAAATGCCACTGGCTTGGGCGTAGAAGGCTAGCGCCGGTCAACCAAAGCGTGTGCAATAGTTCCTAAATCTACGTATTCCAGTTCGCTGCCTGCAGGCACGCCGCGCGCCAAGCGGGTCACCTGTACACCCTGGTCTTTCAGGCTTTGCGCGATGACGTGGGCGGTGGCCTCGCCTTCGGCAGTGAAGTTGGTGGCCAAAATCAACTCGTGCACCACGCCGTCACGGGCGCGGGCCAAGAGCTTGGCCAGGCCAATGTCTTTGGGGCCAACGCCGTCAAGTGGGCTGAGCTTGCCCATCAGCACAAAGTACAGGCCCTTGTAGGCACTGGTGCGCTCTACCGCAGACTGGTCGGCGGGGGTTTCGACCACACACAGCTTACTTTGGTCGCGCTGCGGGTCAGCGCAGGTGCTGCACAGCACCGCCTCGGTAAAGGTATGGCATTGCTCGCAATGGCGCACCTGGGCATTGGCATGCTGCAGGGCCTGGGCCAGGCGTTCAGCCCCCGGGCGGTCGTGCTGCAGCAAGTGAAAGGCCATGCGAGAGGCCGACTTGATGCCCACCCCCGGCAAGCGCCGCAGAGCGTCTATCAGGCCATCGACGGCATTGGAATGGGCCATGGTGTTGGGTGTGCCGTGCGCTTAAAACGGCAGCTTCATGCCACCGGGCAAGCCGGGCATGCCTGCCGTGAGCTTGCCCATTTTTTGCTCGCTGGTTTGCGCGGCGGCGCGCACGGCAGCGTTGAAGGCAGCGGCGATCAAGTCTTCCACCATGTCTTTGTCGTCGCCCAGCACGCTGGGGTCGATCTGGACGCGGCGCACCTCGTGTTTACAGGTCATGGTGACCTTGACCAAGCCCGAGCCCGACTCGCCCGTGACCTCGATATGGCCCAGCTCTTCTTGGGCTTTTTTCATGTTGTCTTGCATGGCCTGGGCTTGCTTCATCAAGCCGGCGAGTTGTCCTTTGTTGAACATGGTTTTCCTTTAATTGGCAATGGGTTGGAGAGAGAGGTTTGAAAGTTTTGTTAGCGCATTAGGTCGCACGCAAACTGCCGCTGACGATTTTGGCACCGTAGTTTTGCAGCATGTCTTGCACGAAGGGGTCGGCCAAAATAATCGCCTCGGCCTCGCGCTGGCGCTGGGCTGCTGCGGCGGCGTTGCGCTTGGCGGGGGCGTCGCGCACCGGGCCGATTTCTACAGCAATGCGCACCGCGTGGCCTGCGCTGGCCAGCGCCGCTTGCAGTTTGTCGCGCGTGGCGGCCTGGCCCAGCGACTCGCGCTCGGTGCGCAGGGTCCACAGGTCGGCGTCGCGGCCCATCAGTTGCGACTGCAGGGCCAGTTCGCGGGTCAGCGCCGAGACGGCTTCGGCCTCGACCAAGAGACTAACCAAGCCATGCCAAAAATCGCCCTCAGACGTGGGCTCGAATTCGGTTTTAGCAGCGTCAGCGGCTTGTGCGCGCACCTGGCCGCGTGGCCCGGCCTCAGGCTGGTTACGCACCTGAATTGCTACAAAATTGCTAGCTTCCGACGCAGTACTGGCGGGCACTATGGCCACTTTCTTCACTACATCAGGGGTGTGGATGCTGTCATTGGCCAGGCTGTGCAGGGGCGGTGCGGCAGGGGCGGGTAAGGGCGCCAGAGTTTGCGGGAGAACGGGCCTGGCTGCAGTTGCTGAAATGGGCGCTGTTTCAGGTGCCGTTTCTGGCGCTTTAACGGCTGCCTCAACGGCCGTAGGCACTAGGGACTGCGGCCTGGTAGGTACAGGCTCAGGCCGCGCTGATTTCAGGCTTTTTTTTTCCTGTGCTGCACCGGCACTGCTGGGCTGAAAAGCCAGCAAACGCAGCAGCACCATCGTCAGGCCCGCGTATTCATCGGGTGCAAGGCCCAGCTCGGCGCGGCCTTGCAAGCAGATGCTATAGAGCAGCTGGGTTTGGTCGGCAGGCAAAGCTTGGGCCAACTGGGCCAGCACCTCGGCTTGGGGGTCGGCATTGTCTTGCGCTTGGGGCACGGCTTGCAGCACGGCCATACGCTGCAGCACGCTGCTCATTTCTTCGAGCGTAGAAGCCGCAGAAAGGCCATTCACGCGCAATTGCTCGCAGGTCTCGACAACGCTCTTGCCGTCGCTCTGGGCCAGGGCTTCGATCAGGCCAAATACATAGCTGCGGTCGACCGTGCCCAGCATCTGGCGCACGCCCACTTCTTGCAATTGGCCGTTGCCAAAAGCGATGGCTTGGTCGGTCAGGCTGAGCGCGTCGCGCATCGAGCCGCGCGCGGCCCGCGCCAGCAAGCGCAGGGCCTGTACCTCGGCCGGAACGCTCTCGGCCTGCAAGACCAGTTGCAGGTGCTCCAAAATGGTTTCGGGGGCCATGGGCCGCAGGTTGAACTGCAGGCAGCGCGAGAGCACAGTGACCGGCACTTTTTGCGGGTCGGTGGTGGCCAACACAAACTTCAGGTACTCGGGCGGCTCTTCTAGTGTCTTGAGCATGGCGTTGAAAGCCGTGTTCGAGAGCATGTGCACCTCGTCGATCATGAAGACTTTGAAGCGTCCCTGCACCGGCTTGTAGGCGGCTTGTTCGAGCAAGGACTGGACTTCGTCTACGCCGCGGTTGGAGGCGGCATCGAGTTCGGTGTAGTCGACAAAGCGGCCGCTATCAATTGCGGAGCAGGCTGCGCACACCCCGCAAGGGTTGGCAGTGATTCCGCCTGTACCATCGGGGCCCAAGCAGTTGAGCGATTTGGCCAAAATGCGCGAGACTGTGGTTTTGCCCACGCCGCGCGTGCCAGTGAACAAATACGCGTGGTGCAACCGCCCGGTGGTCAGTGCATTGCCAAGGGCTTGCACCACATGGCCTTGCCCCACCATTTCTGAGAAGTTTTTGGGACGGTATTTGCGGGCGAGCACCAAGTAAGACATGCGTGGATTCTACGGGCTAAGGCGCGTACTGATGCGCGGCATTGGCCTACAATAGCGTTTGACGGGCCTTCCCGCATGGGGAAGCGGCCAACCGGGTCAGGTGGGGAACCAAGCAGCCCTAACTGTGGAGCCAGTGCCGGGGTCAAGGCTCGTCAACCCCTTTACGTAAAACGGCCTCTGGGTTCACACCCGGGGGCCGTTTTTTATTGCGCTGCACGAAACCGGGGCTTAACGCCGATGGTGACCACCACTGCCCCAAGAGCGCCGATAACCAATGTTGATCGAGGGGCCGTAGAACAGCGGCCACCCGTAGTAATACGGTGCAGCATACGGCGAAGGCGCATAGACCACGGTGGGGCTGGTGGTATAGACCACTGCAGGCGAGACGACAGCAGGGGCCAGGTACGAGGGGGCTGCTGGCTGGGCTGGGCTCAGCAAGGCCTGGCTGGCGGGCTGCGGTGCGGTGGTGTTCGTGCCTACAGGGCTGATTTGCAATTGCAGCGTAGGGCCTGGGTCATTGGGCATTTGCACGCTGTACTGCTTGCCGTTGTATTCGTAGACCACGTTGTAGGCGCTGGCCCGGTTTTCAAAGAAGGTTTGTGTGCTGCAATTTTGTGCGGGCGCGGCAGCAGTGTCTACCGGGTTGCCAGCACTGCCGCTGGGAGCGGCTTGCTCAGCCGCGCAGACTTGGCGCGGCACGGCCACTTGTTGCATCACCGGCGTGGCAGAGATGACCCGCCCCTGCTCTTGTGCCAGGGCAGGCAGCGCCAACGCGGCCAAGGCCATGGTGGCCAAGCTGGCCATGCAGGGAATACCAGGCAAAGTTTTCAAGGCAAATCGGGTCATAGCGTCTCCTAAAGGGCTGTACATGCAACGCGCTGGCTGGCATTGTGGCCTACATAGGATAGCCCGGGTATGAAATTGGTTCCCAAATGAAGGGCCGCGTGACAAATTGGGCTGTTTGTTGCGTGTTTAATCATGCCATGACCCAAGCCCCTGCTCCAATCCCCTGGCTCGCGCCCGGTGCGGCCTTTCCGCCGCCTGAGCAGGCTTGGCCTGAGGGCAGTCCTGCGCCGGGCTTGCTGGCAGCAGGCGGAGCGCTTGACGCAGGCAGTTTGCAGCGCGCCTACGCCAGCGGTATCTTCCCTTGGTTCAGCGCAGGCCAGCCGATTTTATGGTGGTCTACCGACCCGCGCATGCTGCTGCGCACCGATGCCTTTCGCCTGCACCGCAGCCTGCGCAAACGCATCGACCAGCTGCTGCGCGCAGGCCGGCTGCAGATCCGTTTTGACAGCGACTTTCGCCGTGTGATGGCGCATTGCGCACAAGCGCCGCGCGGGGGGCAAAGCGGCACCTGGATCTTGCCCGAGATGGTGGATGCCTATTGCAACTTGCATGCCGCAGGCTTGGCGCACAGCGTAGAAACTTGGATCGACGGCGAGTTGGTGGCGGGCCTGTACTGCGTAGCCTTGGGCCATGCGGTGTTTGGCGAGTCGATGTTCACCCGGGTGAACGACGGCTCCAAAATTGCGCTGGCCGCCTTGGTGGCTTTTGGTTTGGCCAAGGGCGTGGAGCAGATCGATTGCCAGCAGGTCACGCGGCATTTGGCATCGCTGGGAGCGCGGCCCGCGCGCCGGGCTGACTTTTTGCAAAGCCTGCGCGTGCAAACCGCCCAGCCCGCCCTGCAATGGCAGTTTGAGCCCGTATACTGGAAGCAACTGGGCCTTGCCTGCGCTGCAGCTGCGGCCCCGACCGAGCACCTATGACGCACCTCAAGGACCTGCCCCTTCAAACCCTGCAGTTTTACGCCACAGCGCCTTACGCGTGCAGCTACCTGCCCGCGCGCCAGGCCCGCTCACAAGTGGCCACGCCCAGCCATTTGATCCACAACGATGCGTACTCGGGTTTGGTGGCTGCTGGCTTTCGGCGCAGCGGAATGTTCACCTACCGCCCCTATTGCGACGGTTGCCAAGCCTGTGTGCCACTGCGCGTGCCGGTGGCCGACTTTGCGCCCAGCCGAAGCCAGCGTCGCAGCCAAAAGCGCCACGGCAACTTGCAAGCGCGAGTGCTCAAACTCTGCTTTGTGCCCGAGCACTACCAACTGTATTTGCGCTACCAAATGCAGCGCCACGCCGGTGGCGGCATGGACCACGACAGCATC
>CANFOR010000109.1 GCA_947448675.1 Betaproteobacteria bacterium | reverse complement strand
TTATAGCCCAGCACAGCAGGCACCGCCACTGCCAAGCCAATCGCCGTCATGATCAGCGCCTCGCCCACAGGGCCCGCCACTTTGTCGATGGAGGCTTGGCCTGAAGCACCAATTTTGACCAGTGCGTTGTAGATGCCCCAGACGGTACCAAACAGGCCCACAAAAGGTGCAGTAGAGCCCACGGTGGCCAACACAGCCAAGCCATCTTGGCTGCGGCTTTGCACATTGGCCACGGCGCGCTCAATGCCTTGTGTGACCCAGGTGTTGAAGTCTACCGAGCCCAACATGCCTTCGTGCTTTTGTGTGGCCTGCAAGCCTTTTTCTGCAATGAAACGATAGGCACTCAAAGGCTTGAGTGTGTCTGCGCCTTGGCGCACCGTGCCTGCGCTCCAAAACGACTTGGCCGCTGCATTGGCTTGCGTGCCCAAGCGTGACTGCTCTACCAGCTTAGTGACGATAACGTACCAGCTGCCCATGCTCATGATGATCAAAATCACCAGCGTTGTTTTAGCAACCAGGTCGCCCTCTTGCCACAAGGCTTGCAAGCCATAGGGGTTGCTTTCTACGCCACCCGTAGGAGCTTTGATGCTGGGCGTTGCCGCATTTGCTACTGCTGCTGCAGAGGCTATTGCGCTGGGTGGTGCAGTGGGCGTTGCAGGGGCTTGCGCCAAAGCGCCTAGGCTCAGGCCCAGGGCTGTTACTGCAAGCGTTGTACGGCAAACCGATAAAAAAGATTGAAGTGAAAACATAAGAGTTCCGTTCAGTAAAAAGAGGTTTTATCAAATAGGGCCAGGTGTAGCGGAGCGCATCACTCTAAGCGCCAGGTGTATTTCATGGCGGCCCAGGCTTGCTCTGGAGCGCCGTCTACCGTGCCGGGCTTGAACTTGCATTTCGACAATGCAGCCCGCGCCGCCTCGTCTAAGCGCGCAAAACCACTGGTTTTTTCAACCTTGCTGTCGATCACACGGCCGTCTTCAGCCACCAAAAAGCGCAGCACCACGGTGCCCTCTTCTTCTTGGCGGCGTGAAGACGCGGGGTACTCGGGCTTCTCGCAGGACGAGGCGCTGACAACCGGTGCCACGCGCAGCATAGGCTTGGGTGCGGGTGGTGGCGGAGGTGGTGGCGCCGGAGGAGGTGGGGGCAGAGGCGCCTCTACCTTGGGTGGCGGTGGCGCTTGCGTCACCGCAGTAATCGCCGGGCCCGGTGCTGGCGCTGCTACGGCAGGCGTGATCTCAGGCGGCGGAACAAAGTCTGGCGGTGGCGGCGGCTTCTTGGGCGGAGGTGGCGGAGGTGGGGGCGGCGGCAGGTCGGGCTCTTTGGGTTTGACTTCTTCAATCAACTTGGCGTCAATCGGTTTTTTTACCAAACTCATCACCTTATGGGCCAAGCCATTTTGCAGCGCCCACACCAAGAGCACATGCATAGCGATGACAACAACAATACCCAGCACATGCTTGGCCGGGTTGCGTTGCTGACTGGCGTAATCCATGAAATCTCCTCAAAAATTGACTGACTGCGGGTTGCCCAATGCGCTCAAAAAATATCTTTCAAAGCGAAATACAAACGATTGCAATGATACTCCTCGCTTTGTCATCAAAGTCTAGGGTATACCCTTTAAACACCCTGGCAAACCATTATTAGTCACCAAAGAGTGTTGGAGAATTTCAACGCCTAGGGAAAGCACCTATAGAGACGAAAATGTGTGGAATTGAACTGAGAATTCCTTCCATTTCAGAGGGGAAATGATAATTTCAAGTGATGCCCATCCATTTACGCATAGCTATGTTGGCTTGCAAATCGGCATTGCAAACGTTTGTATTTGTGTGCAAACTACGCCCACGGAACTGCAGCAAGGCAAGCATTGCAAGCCCCAACAGACCGGCACCAAAGACACAGCCACTCATGCAAAGCTTGGTTTGTGATGTTCAATTCGAATAGGAGACACTCATGAAAGTTAGAACCCCGATCGCCAGAAATTCAATCGCCATTGCGGCGTCGCTGGCCATGTTTCAAATGGGCGCGGCCTGGGCACAGTCTGCGCAAAACCCACTCAACCTCGAAGAAGTGGTCGTTACCGGTACAGCTACCGGCGCGTCAAAAATGAAGCAAAGCGTCTCGATCAGTACGTTATCGACCGAGACCCTGCAGTACTCCGCACCTTCCAGCTCCGCTGAAGTACTGCGTGCGATTCCCGGTATTCGCGCCGAGTCCACTGGCGGCGAAGGCAATGCCAACATTAACGTTCGCGGCCTACCCAGCCCTGACGGTGGCGCACGCTATGCGCAATTCCAAGAAGACGGTTTGCCCGTTTTGCTGTTTGGCGACATCATGTTCGGCACCGCTGACACATTGGTTCGTACAGACAACAACCTCGACCGTCTTGAAGTTATTCGTGGTGGCTCGGCTTCTACGTTCACCAGCAACGCACCTGGCGCAATTTTGAACTTTATTAGCAAAACCGGTGACGAAAAAGGCGGCTCGATTGGTATTACCAAAGGCGTGAACTTCAACCGTACACGTTATGACGTGGACTATGGCATGCCCATTTCTGATGCCACACGCTTCCATATTGGCGGCTACTACCGTTCAGGTGAAGGCATTCGTACCGCGGGCGCAGGCGCAGAACAAGGCGGCCAACTCAAAGCAAACATTACCCATCAGCTCGACAAAGGTAGCTATGTTCGTTTGAACTTCAAGACTTTGGATGACCAAGTGCCTATGTACTTGCCAATGCCAATGCAACGCAGCGGCACGAACTTCACTGCATTTCCTGGCCTGGACCCGCTAACGGGCTTTACCATGCCCAAGGGGTTGATCGATGTATCGACCAATGCCAATGGTCAACGAATCGTTACCGACACCAGCACGGGTGCAAAAACCAAGAGCACTTCATTCGGAGCAGAGGTTTCCTTCAACCTCGATGGCGGCTGGAATTTGAATGACAAATTCAGAACCAGTAGCACCAGCGGCAGCTTTGCGGGTATGACATCGCCTAACGTAGTAGGCACTGCAGATGCCCTTGCATTGCAATATGGCGGCGCGGGTTCCACTGCTGTTTTTCACAGCAACGGCAAGTCTGCTGCAGGCCAAACTGCTTTCGTTGGGCACTTGTTCAACGTTACTGTCAATGACCTGGGCAATACTGTCAACGACTTGAAACTTACCAAATCTTTCGGCAGCGCAGCTACCGGAAAAATTGACAGCACCTTTGGTCTGTTCAATATGTCGCAAAACATCAACATGGACTGGCACTGGGACAGCTACTTGCTCTCTATGAGCGGCACCAATCCACAAGTGATCGACATCATGAACAGCGGAGCACGTGTTGGCGCTAGCACAAACAACTTCACCACTGGCTTTACCAATGGCGCTGCTGCTTGGGGCAATTGCTGCGTAACCGCCTATAGCTTGAAGTACAACCAAACTGCTCCTTACGCTGCAGTAGCCTATGAGCAAGGCCCCATCAATGCAGATGCCAGCTTGCGCATTGACCGTTTGCAAGCCAGCGGTGCGGCGCCCTTTGGCAACCAAACCGTTAACTACAGCTTGACCAAGCCTGCGTATTCTTTTGGTGGAAACTACCGCATCAATACCGACCTGTCGTCCTTCGCTCGTATTAGCCACGGTACGCGCTTCAATGCAGACCGTGTTGCCAATGGCAATGGCGTTAGCCCAGTAACGGGTGGCGTTGCAAATGCAAACTCTCTGTTCGATACGGTAGACCAATACGAATTGGGCTTTAAAACCCGCCAAGGCGATTTGAGCTTGTTTGGTACAGCATTCTTGGCCAAAACCCGTATAACCAGCTATGACCCTACCAAAACTCCGCCAGAGTTGGCTGCTAGGTACTCTGCCAAAGGTATCGAGTTGGAGGCAGGCTATCGCATGGGCGCTTTCCGCGTCAATGGCGGCCTAACTTATACCAACTCCAAAATTTCGGATGGCAGCAATGCAGGCAATGCACCCCAACGCCAAGCTAAAACCGTGTACCAAATTACCCCATCGTATGTGGCCGGTAGTTTTGTAGTGGGTGGCAGCTTCATTGGAACGGGCAGCTCCTTTTCTAGCGATGGCAACACCTTCACCATGCCTGGCTACATCATTACCAATGCCTTTGTTTCTTATGCAATTGACAAGCGCGCTACGGTATCGGTTAGCGTTAACAACTTGTTTAACAAGATGGGCATTACCGAAATCCAAGATATCGCTACCAACTACTTCAGCCCACGGACGACCACCGGGCGTGCTGTACAAGCCAGCCTGAAGTACGCGTTCTAATTGGTACCAGTAAAAGAGTAACTCCAAGTTGAGGGCGCGGTGCCCCGGTGCCGCGCCCTTTTTTTTGATCGTATGAATAACAAGGTTCAACTCATAGCATATGCAGAGCGCCTCTCGGGTGCAGCAGGTGCTGGCAATTTAAGAGCATTGACCCGTGTGCTAGAGGGCCCACTGGCGAATGTTTTTGGTGGCGTGCATTTGCTGCCGTTTTACGACAGCATCCACGGCACAGACGCAGGCTTTGACCCTAAAGACCATTTGACGGTAGACCCCAGCTTGGGCACCTGGGTCGACGTTGCGCGACTGGGCCAAAGCCATGCCATCATGGCTGACGTGATCGTCAACCACATGTCGGCGCAGTCGCCACAGTTTCAAGACTTTGTGCAGCGCGGCGACGCATCTCCTTACGCGGGTTTGTTTTTAACCCAAGAAAAGGTTTTTTCTAGTCCAGCGCTAGCTGCGCAGTTGCAGCAGATCTATCGCCCTCGGCCCACCCCCGCCTTTACGCGCTATACGCTGGCAGACGGCAGCCAGCGCCTGATGTGGACCACCTTTACCGAGCAGCAAATTGACATTGATGTAGGCCACCCCACGGGTGCCGCATATCTGCAAAGCATTCTGCAAGTTCTGGCCAGCAGCGGCGTGAAGACGATTCGCTTAGACGCTGTGGGCTACGCCATTAAAAAAGCCGGCAGCTCCTGCTTTATGCTGCCCGAAACCTTTGACTTTATTGCCCAACTCTCGGCACAGACCAAGGCCTTGGGCATGGAGGTTTTGGTTGAAGTGCATTCCTACTACGCTACGCAAATTGACATTGCGCACAAGGTAGACCGGGTCTACGACTTTGCCCTGCCACCGCTCTTGCTGCACGCCTTTCATTTCGGCACTGCTCTGCCCTTGCAGCGCTGGGTGAAGATCCGCCCCACCAATGCAGTGACCGTGCTTGACACCCACGACGGCATTGGCATTATTGACATCGGTGCCGACCGCGCCGACAGAACCGGTAAACCTGGCCTAGTACCAGACCATGAGTTGGACGCTTTGGTAGAAGCCATCCATATCGCCAGCCAAGGCCAGAGCCGCGAGGCAACGGGTGCTGCCGCCTCTAACCTCGACCTCTACCAGGTGAACTGCACGTACTACGATGCCTTGGGCCGCCACGACACTAAGTATTTGCTAGCGCGGGCGATTCAATTCTTTTTGCCTGGCGTGCCGCAAATCTACTACGTGGGTTTATTGGCGGGTCACAATGATATGGAGCTACTGGGCCGCACCGGGGTAGGGCGCGACATCAACCGCCATTACTACAGCGAGACCGAACTTGCGCTGCAATTACAAAGGCCCGTGGTGCAGCGTCTGATCGAGCTAATTCGCTTGCGCAACAGCCACGCTGCTTTTAGTGGGAACTTCCAGATGCTATTGATTTCAGAGCACGTTGCGCGCATGGAATGGGCGTTTGGCAGCGATTTTGCTGTTCTGACGGTAGACTTTCAAAGCGCCAGCGGCCAACTCGACTACAGTTTGGCAAGCGAGCAAAAATCTATACGCTTTGCTTGAGCCTGGCGAGAAAACCCTATTTTCACAAGAGACGACCATGAACAAACCCACGCTTTCGTTCTCGCAAATCATGAGCATGAATTTTGGCTTCTTCGGAATCCAATTCAGCTTCGGTTTGCAGCAGGCCAATATGAGTCCGATCTACAAATACCTGGGCGCAGACGAAGCCTCACTGCCCTTGCTGTGGTTGGCAGGCCCGGTCACCGGACTCTTGGTGCAGCCCATTATTGGCGCCATGAGTGACCGTACCAATAGCAAATACGGTCGGCGCACGCCCTACTTTATGGTCGGTGCCTTGCTGTGCAGCCTGTGCTTGCTCATCATGCCCTACAGCGCTGCGCTGTGGATGGCTGCCAGCATTTTGTGGATTCTGGACGCTGCCAACAACGTGACCATGGAGCCCTACCGCGCCTACGTGAGTGACCGCCTGAACAAGCCCCAGCACTCTCTGGGTTTCCTCTCGCAAAGTGCGTTTACCGGACTGGCGCAAACCCTGGCCTACCTCACACCAACCATGCTGGTGCTGTTTGGTATGAACAAAGACGCCGTCAACGCCAATGGCATTCCGCAGATCACTTTGATTGCATTTTTAGTCGGGGCTTTCTTCTCGTTTTTCTCAGTCTGGTGGTCGATCCGCAGTGTGCCCGAATTGCCGCTCACAGAAGCTGAAAAAACCGCGATGGACGCACGCCCTACGGGCGTAGTAGCGACCTACAAAGATATTGCCACAGCAGTGGTAGAAATGCCCAGTACCATGCGCCAGCTCGGCTGGATGAGTCTGTTCCAGTGGTACGGCATGCTCTGCTATTGGGTCTATATTGTTCCGGCTCTGGCATTGTCAATTTTCAACACCCGAGACGCCAGCACCGTAGGCTTTAGAGATGCCGGTTTACTCAATGGCCAGATTGGTGGTTTCTATAATTTTGTGGCCTTTGTTTCGGCTTTTGCCTTGGTACCCTTGGCGCAAAAGTACGGGCCTAAGCGCATGCATGGCCTGTGCCTCTGCCTGGCGGGCTTGGGCATGCTAGCCTTGCCTGGCATTCAAAACAAGTGGCTGCTTTTTGTGCCCATGATCGGTGTCGGTTTGGCCTGGGCCAGCATCATGGGCAACCCCTACATCATGTTAGCCGGCAGCATTCCACCCGAGCGCGCGGGCGTGTACATGGGCATTTTTAATATGTTCATCGTGATCCCCATGATTATCCAAATGCTCACCCTGCCGTTGTACTACCACAGCCTGCTTGGTGGCGACCCGCGCAAAGTCATTCAGCTCGCTGGTGTTTTGCTGTTGCTGGCTGCCATTGCGGTTTTGCGAGTGAAGCAAGTCGAAGCCCGCACTGTGACCTCCTGAGCGCATAGCAGCGCTTTGCACGCCTTAGCAAATCTACAACCAATGCGAAGCCGCACTGGCCGCAAAGCTCAGCAGCAAGGTGGTGGTAATCGGCAGGTACCAGTCGCGGCCTAGGAGTTTGAAACGCAGGTCGCCAGGGAGTTTGCCCATGCCCAGCTTGTTGAGCAGGGGCGAGAGCCAGCTGATGAAGACCAGGGCCAAGACCACCACCAAGAGCCAGCGCATGCAGAGTGCCTACAAGGTATGGGTGCGGTCGCCGCTGACAAAGCCCAGCGCGTCCCAGGGCTCGCCGACGCAAAAGCCAACCACTTTAAACAATTCGCCCATCTCGTGTTCGGTGATGAGTTTCTGCGCTGAGGCGCGCGCAGCCTGCGTAGACAGCTCTAATTTTTGTAGCAAACCGCAGTTCATTAAAAAACGCGCTTGGTTGGCGTAGCCCAGGCAGACCCAGCCCGCGTCTTGCGCGGCCAGGGCGATGGCTGTGAAGTTCACATGTGCGGTAATGTCTTTGAGGCCAATGTCGGCCAGCGGATCGGTGTCGGCCACGTGGGCACGGTGGCACATGAGCGTGCCCATGTGGCGCTGCGGGTGGTAGTACTCGGCCTCGGGGAAGCCGTAGTCCACAAAGAAGGCTGCGCCGCGTTCGAGCTTGGTGACCAGGGTGCGCACAAAGGCCTCGGCCTGGGGGTGGATTTCGCTCAGGTAGTCGTGCGCGCCGCCCACTTCAACAGGCGGGCGCAGTGCCGTGGTGCGGTCGGCAAAACGCAATGTGCCTGCATCGTTGGCCACGCCGCGCTCGTGCCACACGCCACCCACGCGGGCCAGCAGCTGCACGGGCATGGCGTCGAGCACTTCATTGCCCACCAGCACCCCTTGCATGCGCTCGGGCAAGCTGCTCACCCAGTGCAGCTTGTGCGCATGGGTGGCAAGCGTGGCTTGTTGGCGCTCGCGCAACACGCCCGAGAGTTCAACGATGGAGTAGCGGTTCACTTGCTCGCCCAAAGCGTCCAGCAACTGCAGGGCCAGCGCGCCCGAGCCAGCCCCAAACTCCCACACTTCTCTGGTGCCGCTGGCGTGCAAGGCCTGGGCCACTTGCACCGCCAAGGTCTGGCCAAACACCGGGCTGAGTTCGGGAGCGGTGACAAAGTCGCTGCCGCTAGCGGGCATGCTGCCAAATTTGCGCGAATCGTTGGCGTAGTAACCCAGGCCCGGTTCGTACAAGGCCATGGCCATGAACTGGTCAAAGGGCAACCAACCGCCTTGCTCGGCGATGCGCTGGGCAATCAGGGCGCAAAGGCGCGCTGAACCTGCGTTAGGCGCTATGGTTTGTGTAGCATTTGGGGTCAATGGCTTTTGGCAAAGACGGTAGCAGAAACAGTGGCGGTGGCGAAGGCTTAGCCGTGCTGCCCTTCGTGCATGCCATGCATATCGTGCATGTCAGAGCCCTCATGGTGCCAAGGCATCATGCCGTGGCCACCCTGCATGCGCCGGTGCATTTGGCTGTGCTCCAGGTCAAACACTTTTTGTTGCGAAGGGCTGAGCTGCGCGTAGAAGCTTTTAATGGCCGCTTCGTGTTGGTCCATTTTGGCGTTGCGCTCTACCCGCATGGCGTGCATTTTGTCGATGCGCTCCACGGTGCCCAGCTTGTCCATGTCTTTCCAGTTGGGCATGGCCGGGCGCGTTGCGGGCGGCTTCATGCTGTCGGCAAAGCTGATCCAAGCGCCTTCTTGCGCGGGGGTGAGTTGCAAACGGGTTTTCAGGTCTGCCAGGTGTTTGGCAAAGCGCGCTTGCATCTTGGCGCTGTCGTGCGCACCGTGCTCGGCCATGCCAGCGTGGGTATGGGCCATGTCCATACCCGTGTGTGGGTTAGCGGGACTGGTTTGGGCTTGGGCCAAAGCCGCGCCTGCCAAGCAAAACCCAGCAATCAAACTGCGTGCGAGTGTGTGTTTCATAAATGCTCCTGTGCGTTAAAACCGAATCTGCCC
>CANFOR010000108.1 GCA_947448675.1 Betaproteobacteria bacterium | reverse complement strand
TGGAAGAAGACCAGATTGACGAAATCGAAGCCACGGGCGTAGACGAAGTCAAAGTGCGAACCGCGCTCAATTGCGAAACCCGCTTTGGCCTGTGTGCCAAGTGCTATGGCCGCGACTTGGGCCGTGGTGGTTTGATCAATATCGGCGAAGCGGTCGGCGTGATTGCTGCGCAGTCCATCGGCGAGCCCGGCACCCAGCTAACCATGCGCACCTTCCACATCGGTGGTGCCGCATCGCGCGCAGCGGTGGCCTCTAGTGTCGAGGCCAAGTCGGCAGGCAATATTGGTTTCAACGCCACCATGCGCTATGTGACCAATAGCAAGAAAGAGTTGGTGGTTATTTCCCGTTCAGGCGAGATCGTCATTCACGACGAAAACGGCCGTGAGCGCGAACGCCACAAAGTGCCGTACGGTGCGATCTTGGCCGTCAAGCCAGACCAGAGCATCAAAGCTGGCGCAATTTTGGCCAATTGGGATCCGCTCACGCGACCCATCATCACCGAGTTTGCGGGTGAAGTGAAGTTTGAGAACGTCGAAGAAGGCCTCACCGTTGCCAAGCAGGTTGATGAAGTCACAGGTTTGTCGACTCTGGTGGTGATCGACCCCAAGCGCCGAGGCGCTACCAAGATCATTCGCCCTCAAGTGAAACTGATCGACGCGACTGGCAACGAAGTCAAGATCCCCGGCACCGACCATTCGGTGACGATTGGCTTCCAAGTTGGCGCGCTGATCCAAGTGCGCGACGGTATGGGTGTGGGCCCTGGCGAAGTGCTGGCGCGTATTCCTGTTGAAGGCCAAAAGACGCGTGACATTACCGGCGGTTTGCCGCGTGTGGCCGAGCTCTTCGAAGCCCGTTCACCCAAAGACAAAGGCATGCTGGCCGAAATCACCGGCACCGTGTCTTTCGGCAAGGAAACCAAGGGCAAAGTGCGCTTGCAGATCACAGACCCGGACGGCAAGGTGTGGGACGAGCTCATCCCCAAAGAGAAAAACATCTTGGTGCACGAAGGCCAGGTCATCAACAAGGGCGAGTCCGTGGTGGACGGCCCGGCCGATCCGCAAGACATCTTGCGCCTCTTGGGCATGGAAGAGTTGGCGCGCTACATTGTGGACGAAGTGCAAGACGTCTACCGTTTGCAAGGCGTGAAGATCAATGACAAGCACATTGAAGTGATCGTGCGCCAGATGCTGCGCCGCGTGGTGGTTGAGAACTCCGGTGACTCCAAGTACATTGGCGGCGAGCACATCGAGCGCTCTGAAATGCTCGACACCAACGACGCTTTGCGCGCCGCTGGCAAACTGCCGGCCGTCTTTACCAACTTGCTGCTGGGCATTACCAAAGCCTCGCTGTCCACTGACAGCTTCATCAGCGCCGCGTCCTTCCAAGAGACCACGCGCGTGCTGACCGAAGCGGCCATCATGGGCAAACGCGACGAGCTGCGTGGCTTGAAAGAAAATGTCATCGTCGGTCGTCTGATCCCTGCAGGCACCGGCATGGCGTATCACCAAGCACGCAAAGCCAAAGACTTGATGGATGAGGCCGAGCGCCGCGCCATTGCCGATGCCGAAAGCGCCGAGTTGGCTGCTTCTGCAGAAGCCACCGAAACTGCCACAGCCGGAGGCGGCACAGAAGAGTAAACCCTTCATTTGCTATAAAAAAAATAGTGCCCCACGCCCGTTTCATGCGGGTTTGGGGCATTTTTTATGGCGGAAACAGGTGTTTTTGTGGGTTACAGTAAGGCCCAACATGGGTTCCAAGCCAACACAAATATGACGCTCTCCCTTCCATTTTTGATCGCCTTGCTGGCCATGCTGGTGTTTTGGGCCGTGGGGGCCTACAACCGCTTGGTGCGCTTGAAGAGTGCGATTGGCCGCGCCTTTGCACTAGTCGACCTGCAGCTCAAAGAACGCGACGCCTTGGTGCGCCCTTTGACCGACGCCTCGCAGGTGTATTTGGCCCCTGAGTCGTACTTGTTTGATGCCGTGGTGGCGGCCCATCAGCAAGCGCAAACAGCCGCCAGCATGGTGCGCAGCCACCCGGCCCAGGCGGGCGCCGCACAGGCCCTGGACATGGCCGAACAAGTGCTGGCAGATAGCATGGAGCACATGCTCTCTCGCCTACAAGATGCAGCCCAGGCGGCCCCCCGGTTGATTGCAGACACACAAATGCCATTGCAGTTCCAAGCCTGGGCCGAGGCTGAGGGTAGGCTGGGCTTTTCACGCCAAGGCTATAACGATGCGGTACGCGTATTCAATCAAGCGGTGATGCAGTTCCCTGCAGTGTTGCTGGCCCGGTTGTTTGGTTTTGCACCATCGGCTATGCTGCAGAGCAAGCGCAGCTTCAGCGCCAGCAAATTTGCCGACCTTATGCCGCAGGACAAGCGATGAAAAGCATTTTAATTTTAATGAGTGCTTGTGCTTTTACATGGAGTGCGCAGGCACAAGACCGCAATGCACTCTTGCAGAATAGCCTCGCCGCGACCTGCGCCAATTGCCATGGCAGCTTTGGGCGCAGCTTTGATGGTGCCAGCATTGGCAACTTGGCGGGCATGCCTGCCAAACAGATAGTCGAGCAGATGAAAGCCTTTCAATCTGGCGCGCGCCCCGCAACCGTGATGCACCAGCTCAGCAAAGGCTATAGTGACGCGCAGATCGAGCAGCTGGCCAGCTACTTTGCCGCGCAAAATAAATAACTTTCACATGCTGCAACGCCGCACATTTCTACACGCCAGCAGCTTGCTGGGCAGCCTCTCGCTTACTGCCTGCGCGGGCCTGCTGGGCCGCGCCAAGCCACAGGTTGTGGTGATTGGGGGTGGCTACGGCGGGGCAACTGCCGCCAAGTATGTGCGGCTCCTGTCGAACTACAGCGTAGACGTCAGCTTGGTCGAGCCTGATGCCGCTTTTGTATCTTGCCCGCTATCGAACTTGGTGCTGGGTGGTAGCAAGAAAATGAGCGACATCAGCATCTCTTACGAGGCATTAAACAAAAAACATGGCGTGCGGGTGCTGCAGGGCATGGCCACCGCCATTGACAGCAGCAAAAAGCGCGTCACGCTGGCCGACGGTAGCGTTTTGACCTACGACAAACTGGTGGTCTCACCCGGTGTTGAGCTGCGCATGGACAGCATTGAGGGGTTGGCCAGCGCACAGCGCAGTGGCCAAATTTTGCAGGCTTGGAAGGCGGGCCCCGAAACCCTGGCCCTGCGCAAGCAGCTAGAGGCCATGCCCGACGGGGGTGTATTCGCCATCAGCATTCCCGAAGTGCCTTACCGCTGCCCGCCGGGGCCCTACGAGCGGGCCTGCCAAGTGGCCTGGTACTTCAAGCAGGCCAAACCGCGCAGCAAGGTGCTGATTGTGGACGCCAACCCCGACGTCACTTCCAAAGGCGCGCTTTTCAAAAAAGTCTGGGCTGAGCAATATCCCGGCATGATCGAATACCGCTACCAACACCGCGTGGTGGCTGTTGATGGCAAGGCCGGGCTGCTGAAGTTTGACGTGCAAGACGACGTTAAGGCCGACGTCATCAATGCCCTGCCCAGCATGCGCGCCGGAGCCATTGCCGTGCAAGCGGGTTTGAACAACCAGGCCAATAAGCGTTGGTGCGGCGTGCATTACCAAAGCTTTGAGTCCAGCGTAGCGCCCGACGTGTTTGTCATCGGCGACTCGGTGCTAGCCGCGCCCGCCATGCCCAAGAGCGGGCATATGGCCAATGGGCAGGCCAAGGTGGCGGCAGCGGCGATCGTGGCGCAGCTAGCGGGCTGGGACATCAACCCCGAGCCGATGCTGGTCAACACCTGCTACAGCTTTGTCGACAACCGCAGCTCCATCCATGTGGCCAGTGTGCACACCTATGTGGCGCAAGACAAAACCTATAAAACCGTGCCAGGCTCGGGTGGTTTGAGCCTGGCTCCCAGCGAGCTCGAAGGCGTTTACGCATTCAATTGGGCGCGCAATATCTGGGCCGATAGCCTCGCATGAAGCCAGGCCTCACCAAAGGTCAGGCGCGGCAGCCCAAGCTGTCGCAAGCCGCGCAAGCAATGCCCGCATCGCCAATGCAATCGCCCCCACTTTGGCAACAATTGCAAGCCACAGCAGCGGTGCTGACCCAGGTGCGCGGTGGGCGTTCGCTCACTCCCGCTTTGCAAAGCATTGCGCCGCAACTGCGTCCTGGTATCCAGGCTTTGTCATTTGCCGTGTTGCGCCATTTGGGTACCGCCGAGTCGCTGCGGCGCAGCTTGGCACACAAGGCGCCACCGCCCGCAGTCGACGCGCTCTTGTGCGTGGTCTTGGCCCTGGCGTGTGCCAGTGGCGACGAAGCGGTCGCCTACGAAGCGCACACCTTGGTAGACCAAGCCGTAGAAGCGGGCAAACGCCATAGCAGCACCCTGCGCCAAGCGGCTTTCATCAACGCCTGCCTACGCCGTTATTTGCGCGAGCGCCAAGCCCTGCATGCAGGCTTGGCCAAAGACCTCGTGGCGCAGTGGAACCACCCGCTGTGGTGGATTCAGCGCCTGCAGCAAGACCACCCGCAGCAGTGGCAAAGCATCCTTGCCGCCAACAATGCCAAAGCCCCTCTGATGCTACGCATCAACCCCAGAAAAACCTCGCTAACGCAATACCAGAGCGCGTTAGAAGCTATTAATTTAGTAGCATTTGCAGCGCCACCCCAGGCCCTGCAACTGCAGCATGCCGCCGCGGTTACCCAGCTGCCGGGCTATGCGCAAGGGCATTTTTCGGTGCAAGATGCCGCTGCGCAAAAGGCCGCACCGCTGTTGCTGCAAGGCTTGGCGCATGGGGCGCAGCCCTTGCGCATTTTGGACGCCTGTGCAGCGCCCGGTGGCAAAACGGCGCACTTGCTGGAACTGGCCGATTGCCAAGTGACGGCCTTAGACATCGACCCCGAGCGCTGCCAGCGCATCCATGAAAACCTGGCCCGCTTAGGGCTACAGGCCGGCGTGTTGGTGGCCGATGCGGCCCAGCCCGCAGCTTGGTGGTCCAGCCAGTGCCAAAGCCAGTTGTTCGATGCCATCCTGCTCGACGCGCCTTGCACGGCCTCTGGCATCGTGCGCCGCCACCCCGACGTACGTTGGTTGCGTCGTGCGAGCGACGTTGAGCAACTGGCGGCGGTGCAAGCGCGCTTGTTGGCCGCCCTGTGGCCCTTGCTCGCCCCTGGCGGGCGTTTGCTATATTGCACCTGCTCTGTTTTCAGGAGTGAGGGCGAGCAGCAGGTGCAAACGTTTCTTGCGCACAACACCCAAGCGCTTTTGCTGCCCTCACCAGGCCATTTGCTGCCCCAAAGCGGGGCGCTAAGCCCCGAGCTGCCAGACAATGGGCAGTGTGACCAAGATGGATTTTTTTACGCCCTGCTGGAAAAGCGAATCGCCTAGCGTGCTGCGCACTGTGATGACCCTGCTGACCCGGCTGTGGGTCGTGCTGGCGCTGTGCTTGATGACGCCTGTGCTCTGGGCCCAATCGGTCATGCCAGAGCTGGCGGCACTGCAGATCGAGCGCAACGACGACGGCATTTACCTCAGCACCAGTGTGCGCTTTGACCTGCCCCAGGTGGTGGAAGATGCTTTGCAAAAAGGCATTCCCATGGTGTTTTTGGTCGAGGCCGACTTGGTGCGCGAGCGTTGGTACTGGATCGACCGCAAAACCAGCCACGCCAGCCGCAACCTGCGCTTGGCCTTTCAGCCCTTAACACGGCGTTGGCGCTTGAGCGTAGGCCCTGCCGCCAATAACAATACCGGCCTGGGCTTGACCCTGGGGCAATATTTTGACAGTCTGTCCGATGCTTTGTCGGCCCTGCAGCGCATGTCGCGCTGGAAGATCGCCGATGCCAATGAGTTGGAGCCTGACGCCAACTACAGCGTCGAGTTTCGCTTTCGCCTTGACCTGGGCCAATTGCCCCGGCCTTTTCAAATTGGCGCGGTTGGCCAAAGCGAATGGACCATTGCGGTGAGCCGCCGCCAGCGCCTGGGCACTGAGTTGCACAAATGAAGTCCGACCGGCAAGGGCCTTATTCCGAAATGGGGGCCTCCACTTTCGGTACGGGTCGGCCCCCGCCCAGCTCGCGCAGCTTGCGCTGGGCCATCAATATCGGTGCGGTCTTTATCTTGCTGATCGGCCTGGTGCTCTTGCTTTTGTTAACGCAAGCCACCAACAACCAGCAACTCTACGAGCGCAATTATTCGCGCCTCTTCATCGTCAACGTGGCCGTGGCCAGTTTCTTGTTGCTGGCGATTGGCTGGATCGCCGTGCGCCTTCTCAAACGCCTGCGCCAAGGGCGTTTTGGCAGCCGATTGTTGGTGAAATTAGCAGCCATTTTTGCGCTGGTAGGCTTTGCGCCGGGCTTGATGATTTACGTGGTGTCTTACCAATTTGTGTCGCGTTCGATCGAAACCTGGTTTGACGTCAAAGTGGAAGGCGCATTGGACGCTGGCCTGAGCCTGGGGCGCAGCGCGCTAGACGCGCTCAGCTCCGACTTGAGCAGCAAAACCCGCGCTGCTGCAGCCCAATTGGCCACAGTACCCGAGAGCAGCGCAGCTTTGGGATTGGATCGCCTGCGCGAGCAACTATCGGCTAACGACATTATTTTGTGGAGCATCACCGGCCAGCAATTGGGCAGCGCGGGCGAGTCGCGTTTTGCGCTCAGCCCGGAGCGGCCCAGCGCCCAGCAGCTGCGCAGTTTGCGTGGACAGCGCAGCATCACGCAAATCGATGGCCTAGACGACGCCGCACAGGCCAATGGAGCCACTGCACCTGCCGCGCGCATACGGGTGCTGGCCTACGTACCGGCCACCGGCTATGGGCTCAACACCGAGCCGCGCATCTTGCAAGTCAGCCAGGCGCTGCCACCCGCACTGGTCGCCAACGCGATTGCTGTGCAAGAGGCCAACCGCGAATACCAAGAACGGGCGCTGGCGCGCAACGGCCTGCGCAAAATGTACATTGGCACGCTCACCCTGAGTTTGTTTTTGGCCATTTTCAGCGCGGTTCTATTGGCCGTGATTTTGGGCAACCAATTGGCCCGGCCATTACTGGTATTGGCCGACGGCGTGCGCCAAGTGGCCGCAGGCGATTTGCGCCCCAAAGCCGCCTTGAAAACCCGCGACGAACTGGGCGGCCTGACGCGCTCTTTTGCCGAGATGACCCAACAACTGGCCGACGCCCGCAGCACCGCGCAGTACAGTATGGTGCAGCTCGATGCAGCCCGTGCCAATCTGCAAACTATTTTGGACAACCTGACCACTGGCGTGATGGTGCTCGACGCAAAGGGCCGCATGTTGCAGTCCAACCCCGGCGCCTCGCGCGTGCTGCGCGCACCCCTGGTGGCCATGCAAGGCCAGTACCTAGAGGCTGTGCCGGGTCTGCAAGACTTCGCACGCGGCGTGCAACAGCAGTTCGACACCTTTGCCGGTGAACGCGCCTTGCATGGCCTGGACCATTGGCAGCAGGCCTTCGATCTGCATGCTGCACCTTTGGGTTCAATGCAAAGCGACACCTCAAATACTATAAATTTAATAGCGCGCGGCGCAGTCCTGCCGGACGCTAGCAGGCTTTTGGTGTTTGACGACATCTCCGGCGTGGTGTCAGCGCAGCGGGCCCAGGCCTGGGGCGAGGTGGCGCGCCGCTTGGCCCATGAAATCAAAAACCCGCTCACGCCGATTCAACTCTCCGCCGAACGCCTAGAGATGAAGCTCGACGGCAAACTGCAGGATGCCGACCAGGCCATACTCACCAAATCGGTCAAAACCATTGTTGACCAGGTTGACGCGATGAAACGCTTGGTGAATGAGTTCCGCGACTACGCCCGCCTACCCGCAGCGAAGTTGTCACCCTTGCAACTCAATCTCTTAGTGACAGATTTGCTTGCCCTGTACGCGCCTGAAAACGCCGTGGTGCCAGTGAGCAGCGAGCTCGACCCTTTGTGCCCGCCGATCTTGGGCGACGCCCAGCAAATACGCCAAGTCATACACAACCTGCTGCAAAACGCGCAAGACGCTTGCTTGCTCGTGCCCCTGAGTGAGGGCGCGGTGCTGCGGCCACCCCAGGTGCGCATTCGCACCCAGTGGGTGGCTAGCTCGCGCCGGGTGCGCCTGATCGTCAGCGACAGCGGCCCCGGTTTTGCTGAAAATATTTTGAAGCGTGCCTTCGAACCCTATGTCACCACCAAGCCTAAGGGCACCGGCTTGGGTTTGGCTGTGGTGAAAAAGATTGCCGACGAACACGCCGCCCGCATCGACATCTCGAACCGAATTTTGGACGGACGCGTCCAAGGGGCCCAAGTGTCGTTATCATTCGCAGCAGTGGCACAAACGCAACAAGTAAGCTGAACGGATACGCATGGCAAACATATTGGTGGTCGATGACGAGCTGGGCATACGCGACCTGCTGTCTGAAATCCTCAACGACGAGGGGCATAACGTTGAACTGGCAGAAAACGCAGCGCAAGCCCGCGCCGCACGCAGCACTGCTCGGCCCGACTTGGTCTTGCTCGACATTTGGATGCCCGACACCGACGGCGTGAGCCTGCTCAAAGAATGGTCGGCCACCGGCTTGCTCAACATGCCCGTCATCATGATGAGTGGCCACGCCACCATCGACACGGCCGTTGAGGCTACCAAAATTGGTGCTCAGTCGTTCTTAGAAAAACCCATTACTCTGCAAAAACTGCTCAAAGCCGTAGAACAAGCCTTGAGCAAAACCCCTGCAGAGCCGCCACGCAGGCCCGTAGTGCCCGGCAGCATGGCCAAGCCGCCAGAGCTGACCGTAGAGTCAGCCATGATGGGCGGGCAATCATTGCCTGCCGTGGTCGATATGGGGCCGCAAGCCAACCAAGCTTTTGGCTTGGACAAACCCCTGCGCGATGCACGCGACGAGTTTGAAAAAGCCTATTTTGAATACCACCTGGCAAAAGAAGGCGGCTCGATGACCCGTGTGGCCGAGAAGACGGGGCTAGAGCGCACCCACCTGTACCGCAAGCTCAAACAACTCGGCGTGGACCTCACACGCGGAAAACGCTCAGGAGCTTGATATAATCTAAGGCTTCGCTCTTCAAACAGTTGAAAATGGCCCGGTAGCTCAGTCGGTAGAGCAGAGGATTGAAAATCCTTGTGTCGGTGGTTCGATTCCGCCCCAGGCCACCAAATACAAAAGCCCCAGTACGCACTAGCGAACAGGGGCTTTTTTCTGGGTGCAGTTTTACTTGGCGTTTTCCTGTGCAACTTGCTTGCGCAGCATAAATGC
>CANFOR010000107.1 GCA_947448675.1 Betaproteobacteria bacterium | reverse complement strand
TTCTGGGCGGTGCTGGGCCCGGCATTGCTCAGGGTCACCACGACGCTCACCGTCTTGCCCGGCGTGGCATTGGCCGGTGCGCTCAGGGCCACGCCCAGGTCGGCCAAGGGGCTGGCGCCGCTATTCGTGAATGTACAAACAATAGCACCGTCTGATGCGCCAACCGTAAGTACGCTACCAACTAGGCCCGCGGTACCAGAACACGTTAAAGCTTTGGAGTAATTTGCTGCGATGCCAGTGGTAAACGTCTCGGTTATCGTAATAACGTTACCAGCACTAACTGCCTGGGCAGTTCCGGTATTTGTCTGATTCGATGCACTGGCTACCGACGTCAGTGTTGCCAAGCCTGTAGCCGTAATATTTACCGCGTCGTTTACGGTTGCGCCAGACCAGACTTTAACCAATGTCAGTGTTGGAATGCGCTTATTGGTTAACGTGCAGGTGATGGCTTGCGCCTGGCCATTCGCTAGCGTCCCGGTAAGCGAGCGCGGAATTGAAACCGAGGGTGCAAGCGCTGTACCGCCCACAGTGACGGCAGTACCCGCAGCATTGGTACAAACAGAAGTAGTGGTGTAGTTCGCTAATAAAGCAGGAGCAACAGCAGTTTCACTAACCACTACGCCCGTAATTGTGGCTGTAGCAATACTGGTTGCAGTCGTAACGTCATTCGTGCCAGTGTTGTAGACCGTCCGGAATGTCGTAGACCCATTGTTACCCACACTGGTTGCAAAATTAGTTCCTGCGATAGATAAGTTAAACGTACCCGCGTCAGCCGCTGGTTGCAGTACTTTTACTACTTTGATAACAGGCTTGATATCGACGTTGTAATCCTCAACCTCGCCACTATTGAGCAGACCGTTGATGCTTGCCGTGGTCATTGGCGCATAGCTGGCGCGAATGCGCACATAAGCATTACCTGCCGATGTAGCAGTAGGCACCGTCCAATTCAGGGCAACAGACGTGGCCCCCGCAGCAAATGGCGTGCAAGTGCCTTCTGCTGCCGTGAAAACACCGTCACGGTTAAAGTCGATCCATCCGCACACCGTGCCCGTACGGGAGGCTCCGCTCAAGGTGGGCGTTAAGGTGTATACACCGCCAATCAAGTTGGTAGTAAGGGGCGGCAAGGGAGTCGCTAAGCCATCTTCCTCCAAACCATCTCCAAGCGCACCATTGTTGTTAGCACCTGCTGCTACTTGAACCGGGCTGGCCTGAAAGGGGCCGACAGCCTGCGCGTCACCGTTCATTGTGGTCGTATTGTTATTGGCGGTACTGAACTGCGCGCCCAAAGCCAAATCGCTCAGGATATGGCTCGCTGCAGTCGTGCCTACGGCATTGGTGAAAGTACCGAAGCTAGCGGGCGCATCACCAAAGTCTTCGTCAAATGAAAAGGTGATGTACCAACCATCACCTGGTGGGCCATTGGCACCTTGAGTGGAATTCCATGGGTTGGCTGTCGAGTCGCGCAAGGCGCCAATATTGAAATTCAGTGCAGATACGAAGCCGAGTATGGGGACGCTACCGCAACCCGCCGTATTGCCGCCACCTAGAGCTGGGCAATTGCCCGTTATTGCAGACGTAGCAATAGGTGATATGAGATTTCCACCTGACACCGTCAGACCAACTCCACTAGCATTCAGCGGGCCTAAAGTTGCACCCGCAGGGGTAGAGCCGACCAGCGTATGGGTAACCCCAAAATACAAGAACGTCCCACCTGGGAGGCCATTGGGCGCATTACCACCCACCCGCGACAAGTGCATCACTGGATTGCGAACAACAATCGGCAGACCCGCCGCATCTGAAAACTTTACAGAAAGCGTAGCAAAGGTACTGCAGGTCAAGGCATTGGGGCTTGAAGCCACACAGGGAGTGCCTAAGTCTGCAAGCAATAAGCGTAGCCCGTTGGTGGGCAAAGGTAGGGCTGGGGTTAAGAATCCACCCACAGCCGTTGGCGCTGCACCAGCCCCAGACATCTGTGTCACGTTATTCAGTGTAGAAATTGCAACAGCGCCCGTCACTGCCACACTGACCTTGACACCTGATGGCGTTGACTTGGCGGCCACGCCCCCAGTCACTACCCAGGTATCAGCACCATCGGCTGGGATTTGAAAGGCGATGGCCACCTGCATTGGTAGCAAAATTCCGCACAGCAAGAAAACCAATAGGTACACGCTGCGGCGCAGCAGCCTCGCACCGCCCCATCCAGCGCAACAGAAACTCTTGATCACAAGACACCCGTTCTTTTAAAATTTCAAACCACAACTACTGCTATTTTTTTGTTTTAAAAAATATGCCAATACTTATGTATTACTATTAAATTTGTATTTTTAACAATCAATGTAATAAATAAATACCATCAAAAAACAAAATGTAAATTCATTACAAATGATATTTCATAAAAAATGATTTCGCAGCAATTAAGCTGGCGAAAAACTGTTTTTCATTAAATTAATTTCGATAGTAATTAAAATTAGTTAAATTAAATAGCGCAATGCATCAAACTAAAGTTTTCCAATTGAGTGGGATGAAAATTGCATGAGCAGCACCCTGCAGGCACCTTCATGCACCATAAAATTAGTTCAAACCCAAAGCTGTTAGACAATAGAGGCCTCGCGCCTTCGCTCACGCGGCATTGCCAACTGACGGGCATTTTTATTGCTTAGGCCTGCTGGCCTTCACTAACATCAACCTCGCTCGGAGCTTTCATGCAGAAACGTAGCCTCTTCAAAACCGCAGCCGCTATGGCGGTAGCAACCTGCTTGGGCAATGCCTATGCGCAAAGCACGCCCATCAAGTTCCAGCTCGACTGGCGCTTTGAAGGCCCCGCTGCTCTGTTCTTACAGCCTGCTGCCAAGGGTTACTTTAAAGACGCCAAGCTCGACGTGACGGTAGACGCAGGCAATGGCTCGGGCGGCACAGTGACCCGCGTGGCCTCGGGTGCTTACGACATGGGCTTTGCCGACATGGCCGCTTTGATGGAGTTCCACGCCAACAACCCCGACGCGCCCAATAAGCCCGTGGCCATCATGATGGTCTACAACAACACGCCCGCCTCGGTGATGGCACTGAAAAAGAGCGGCATCAAGAGCCCAGCCGACCTCACCGGCAAAAAGCTCGGTGCCCCGGTGTTTGATGCAGGCCGCCGCGCCTTCCCGATTTTTGCCCAGGCCAACAAAATTGGCGCTGTGCAATGGACCAGCATGGACCCCCCTCTGCGCGAAACCATGTTGGTGCGTGGTGATTTGGATGCCATTACCGGCTTTACCTTTACCTCGCTGCTCAACCTAGAGGCGCGCGGCGTCAAGGCCGAAGACGTGGTGGTATTGCCCTACCCCAACTATGGTGTCAAGCTGTATGGCAATGCCATCATCGCCAGCCCCAAAATGCTGAAAGACAACCCCGAGGCAGTAAAGGCGTTTTTGAAAGCTTTTACCCGCGGCATGAAAGACGTGATCGCCCAACCGGCCAAAGCCATTGAATCGGTCAAAGCGCGTGACGGCATCATCAACACCGAGCTAGAAACCCGCCGCCTGCAGCTAGCGATTGAAACCGTCATCAACAGTGCTGACGCGCGTGCTGAGGGCTTTGGCCAAGTGGTGCCAGGGCGTTTGTCGCTGATGGCCTCGCAGGTGTCGGACTCTTTTGCCACCAAAACCCGCGTCAACCCCGACGCCGTGTGGAGCGCGGCTTACCTGCCCAGCAAGGCCGAGCTGAATGTGCTGCCTGCGAAAAAGTAAACTACGGTTTCTTTCAACTCACTAAGCCAAACCCGTGCCTACAGACCAGCCCATAGCTCCGAATTTTGTAGATTTTCAAGACGTGTGGCTGGCCTATAACGACGAGTTACTGGCGGCGCAGCAATTTGCGGTCGAGGCCATCGACCTGCAAGTGCGCCAGGGCGAGTTCATCGCCATCGTCGGGCCCTCGGGCTGCGGCAAGTCCACCTTTATGAAGCTGGCCACCGGGCTGAAAATGCCCTCACGTGGCAGTATTCGCATTGCGGGTTCGCCGGTCACGGGGCCGCTCAAAATCAGTGGCATGGCCTTTCAAGCGCCCTCGCTGCTACCCTGGCGAACCACGGTGGACAACGTGCTCTTGCCGCTTGAAATTGTCGAGCCCTACCGCAGCAACTTCAAAGCCCAGCGCAAAGTCTACGAAGAGTGGGCGCGCAAGCTCTTGC
This sequence comes from Betaproteobacteria bacterium, assembly GCA_947448675.1. Taxonomy (GTDB): domain Bacteria; phylum Pseudomonadota; class Gammaproteobacteria; order Burkholderiales; family Burkholderiaceae_C; genus CANFOR01. The sequence continues at coordinate 5,073 of CANFOR010000107.1, read as the reverse complement.
AAAAAGTCGGTTTGGGCGGCTATGAGGACAAATTTCCCTGGCAGCTGTCGGGCGGCATGCAGCAACGCGCCAGCATTTGTCGTGCACTGATCCACGAGCCGCAAATGCTCTTGCTCGACGAGCCTTTTGGCGCGCTCGACGCCTTCACGCGTGAAGAGCTTTGGTGCATTTTGCGCGACCTCTGGACAGAGCAAAAATTCAACGTAATTTTGGTCACGCACGACCTGCGCGAGTCGGTCTTCTTGGCCGACACGGTATATGTGATGAGCAAGAGCCCGGGCCGCTTTGTCGTTAAGCGCGCAATCGACCTACCGCGCCCGCGCGAGCTAGAAGTCACCTACACCAAAGAATTCAGCGACATCGTGCTCGAACTGCGCGGGCATATTGGTGCTATTCGCACCAGCAAGGCCACCACATGAACAAGCAACGCAACTTAGAGCGCTGGGCACCCGCTGTCGTGTTGGTGGCCACCTTGCTGCTGTGGCAGCTGGGCGTAACGCTGTTCAAAGTACCCGAGTACATTTTTCCCAGCCCATTCGAAATTGCCAAGCAGTTTGTCGAGTTCAAAGGCCCCCTGCTAGAGGCCGCATGGAAGACTTTTTGGGTCACCATGCTGGGCTTTGGTTTGTCGATTGTGGTGGGCGTGCTGCTAGGCTTTTTGGTGGGTTCCTCGCGCCTAGCCTATGCGGCGTTTTACCCTCTGATGACGGGCTTTAACGCGGTGCCTAAGGCGGCGATTACGCCCATCTTGGTAGTGTGGTTTGGCATTGGCTTGGGGCCAGGCATTTTGACGGCATTTTTAATTTCTTTCTTCCCAATTACCGTCAACATTGCCACCGGCTTGGCCACACTCGAGCCTGAGCTGGAAGACGTGCTGCGCGTGCTCGGTGCCAAGCGCTGGGACGTGTTGGTCAAGGTTGGCCTGCCGCGTTCCATGCCTTACTTTTATGGTTCGCTGAAAATCGCTATCACCCTGGCCTTTGTGGGCACGGTGCTGGCCGAAATGACGGCGGGCGACTCGGGCATTGGCAACCTGATGCAAACCGCCGGTGGCCAACAGCGCATGCCCCTGGCCTTTGCGGGCTTGGTCACCATTGGCGTGATGGCCATGGCCATGTACGAGTTGTTCAGCGCGGTGGAAAAACACACTACGGCTTGGGCCCACCGGGGCAGCCAAGGCGAATAAAGCCGCGGGCAGCACACTGCTACAGTTGCGCCATGTCTTCTCCTGCTGCAACTCCCACTTTGGCTACCCACACTGCGCACAGCACCGCGCAAGCCGTGGGCCATGCCGTGCAAGATTTGGTAGCCCCAATGCAGCATGAAGTGCAACGCCATAGCGGTTTAGTCCTGGCCGAGGCCGCGCAGATCAGCAGCGGCACGCTGGACTACGCCGCCATCTTGGGCGGCGTGTGGGGTCTGTTGTTCGGTGCGGTGTTGCCTGCCCAGCTCAGCGGCAATTTAGACCTGGCCAATTTGCTGGTGCAAAGCAGTTTGCTAGGGCATTTGGCCTCCGTGTCAGTGCTGTTTATTGTCAGTCTGCGCATTATTTTGGCGCGTGGCATGCGCGACCAGTCTTGGGTGGCAGTAGACGACGGTCACCACGTCATGTTGCGCCATATCGCCGCCAGCGCTTGGGCCGCCATGTTGGCTTTGTTTGCGTTTTTGCTTGCCGCAGTGCTGGGCTATAGCCTGGGCTTGCTGGCGGGCCTGCCCGGTTTGGTAGGCGACATGTTGGGCATGCTGGCCGACGGTTACAGCGTGGGCGCATTGGCCCACCTCACCCTGCGCGTGCTGGTGGAAGCTGCGGCCGTGGCCTGGATTGCGTTTTTTGACATGATCATTCTCAGCACCCAGCGTGAAGACATGTCGCGCTCGATCACGCGCAAACTGCTGCTCTTGGTCTGTGCCGTGATCGGCCTGGAAGCGCTCGACGCTTACCTCACTTGGAATATGTTTTAGCATGGCCTCCGAAGTCAGCCGCAGCACCCCTCCCTCGGCCACCGCGCCGAGCGCAGCGCCTGCGCACACGGCCAACCCGCACCCAGCACAACATGTGGGGCAACACCTGGGGCAAAAAAAACAGACCTATAAATTTTTGCTCACCACCTTCATCGTGGCCTTGGTGGTGGCTTGTTTGGCGCTGGGCTTGGCTTGGCGCCAAGGTGTGTTCGAGGGCAAGCTGGCCTACCAATTTGCCACCGCCTCGGGCGACAACCTGAGCCGGGGCATGGCGGTGCAGTTTAAGGGCTTCAAAATTGGCTATCTCAACACGCTGGAGCTGCAGCGCGACGGCAGCATCAGCGGCCAGGTCATCATCCAACAAAAGCACAGCGGCTTTGTTACCCAGGGCTCGGCCCTGCGCCTGTCAAAAGACAAAATCGTCACCTCCGAGCTGGTGCTGATCCCCGGCCCGGCCGGGGCTGCGCTCTTGCCCAATGGCTCCGAGCTGGCACTCAAAACCGACGGCGGCATGGACGCACTGGAAAAGCGCCTGCTCGACCGCGTCGACCCGGTGCTGATCGAGCTCACCGCCTTGGTCAAGCGCCTGAGCGACCCAGAACATGGCGTGCCCCCTGCCGTAGAAGCGCTGCGCCTGAGCCTGATAAAAGCCGGCACCACTCTGCAGCAGGTTAACACCACCCTGACCACGGCCAACAAAATGTTGGGCGATGTAGACGGGCGCATCAAAGACCCGAAAATCGACAGCATTTTGGCCAATGCTGAGCAAACCCTGGCGGGCCTCAAAGCCAACACCGAGCAACTCAACACCACCCTGCAAAACAGCCAGCAACTCATGGGCAAAGGTCAGCAACTCATGGGCACGGGCGAGCAACTGCTGGGCACCGGCCAAAAGAGCCTGCAAAGCACCAATGCCGAACTGGCCAAAACCCTGGAAGCCACCCAGCGCGTTCTCAGCGAGGCCGTCGGCATGATGGAAGACATGCGTGGCTCCACCCTGGGCCGCTTTTTGGTCGGCCCGCGCAAGGGCGCTTCGGCTCCTGTGCCTGCGCCTGGGTCTGTGCCTGAACAGCGCCAGCAGCCTGCGCCCTATGGCGGCCCCTAATGCCGCATCGCAACCCGGTGCATAGCAGCCAGGCGTATTACGACGAACTGCGCGCCACCAGCAGCACCGTGCAGCCCGACGGCACTACAAAAACTATAGCTGCATACGCACAACTGGCGGGCGTTTGGAGCCTATTTATGCAGCTAGAAGGCCTGCAAATAGCGTCTGGAACAGGGCCCAGCGCAGCGGACAGTGCACGACTGAACGCTGCGCAAAGCCAACTGCTCGCGCCCATCAATGGGCTGGTGCGACCCGGCGCGCAAGACCTGCTTCCCTTAATCATTTCTGCGGCAAGCTGGCAGCAAATCGAAGCGGGCGTGCAGCAGCGCCTGCGCCTACTCGAAGCCGTTTTGGCCGATGTCTACGGCAGCCAAAGCCTGCTCGCCAAGGGCCAATTGCCTGCCGCCCTGGTACAAGGCCACCCCGGTTATTTGCGGCCCTTACACGGCGTGGTGCCCCTGGGCGGCACGCGCTTGCTCTGGGCCGCGTTTGACCTGCAGCGCGACGCGCAAGGCCAGTGGTGGCTGCAGGCCCAGCACACCGAGGCCCCCGCGGGCCTGGGCACCGTGCTCGACAATCGCCAAGCCCTGCAAACCCCGTTTGCGCAAGCTTATGCACAGCTACCGGTGCGCAGCCTTGCCGACGCCCCGGCAAGCTTGCTAAACGGGCTCAGAAGGCGCTCTGGCGCGGGGGCGCAGGCCAGCATAGCCTTGCTCACTTCGGGGCCGTTTAATGCGGCTTATTCTGAGCACACCAGCTTGGCCCGCCACTTGGGTTTGCGCTTGGTGCAGGGCGGGGCATTGCAATTGCGCGCACAAAGCTTGGCTTTACGCGGCGCAGAGGGCGAACCCGCTGGCGACCCGCCGGTGCATGCACTGCTTCAGCAAATGGACGATTTTTTTCTCGACCCGTTGGAGCTGCGCGCCGACTCCCATCTGGGCGTGCCCGGTCTGTTGCAGGCCCTGCGTGCGGGCAATTTGCTGATGGCCAATATGCCGGGCTCGGGCTTTTTGGAGTCGCCCGGTCTGCTGAGCTTTCTACCGGCACTTGCGCAAAGCTTGTTACGCCAAGACCTGCTGTTACCGGCCCTGCCCACCTGGTGGTGCGGTGAGCGCGCAGCCATGGTGCAGGCCCTGCCGCAGTTGGCCAGCAGCGTGATTTACCCGAGCTACCCCAGCAGCGAGGCGCCCGTTTGGGGCAGCAGCCTAGGGCCGCAAGCGTTGCGCGAGTGGACCAGCCGCATCCTGCGCAATGCCCCAGCCTATACCCTGCAGGCCGAGCCTAGCGCCGCGCAGATGCCGGTGTGGCGCGCGGGCCAACTGGGCATGCGCGCCTACAGCCTGCGCGTGTTCGCCTTCGCCGGCGAAGACACCGGCCAATGGACGGTGCTGCCCGGTGGCCTGGCCCGCGTGGCCAACACCGCGCAAGAAAACGCCGTAGCCTACCCCAGCAGCAGCGCCGATGTGTGGGTGCTGGGCACAGCACCCGGCACACTATCCGATGCACTAACCGGCGAAAAAAGCAACCACAGCGACACCAGCGGAGCCTGAGCCCATGCACCTGCACGTCGTTCACGAAACCCGCTACCACTACAGCCCGGCCCTGCACAGCGCCCAGCACATGGCCTGCCTGCGGCCATTGCACAGCGCCACCCAAGCGCTGCTGGCCCACACCCTGCACATCAGCCCCGCTCCGCAGCAACGCCGCGCCCACACCGACGTGTTTGGCAATGTGCATGAATACTTTGCTTTCAGCGCCGCGCACAGCGAATTGGTGGTGGTGGCCGACAGCACGGTGCGCACGGCCCAGCCCTTGGCCCCCAGCACGGCCCAGGCCACCTTGCCCTGGGAGAGCCTGCGCGCGCACTGTGCCTACCGCAGCGGCGCAGCCTGGGACAGCGCTGCCGAGTTTGTGTTTGCCTCGCCCTATGTGCCGCGCCACAGTGAATTCGAGGCCTATGCCCTGCCCAGCTTCAAAGCCGGACGGCCCGCGCTGCAAGCGGCCCA
>CANFOR010000106.1 GCA_947448675.1 Betaproteobacteria bacterium | reverse complement strand
ATTCCTTGACGGACACGGGCAGCTTGGCTCTGCGCAGGGTATAGAAGAAGTCTATGAGCATGGTCAGGCCTCCGGCCAACGCTGTGGGTGGCGGCTGTGGTGAATACAAGCCAGCACCCGTATTCGTTGCACTTCAATTCTGAAGTGCAACGAATACGGGACTTGCGTATCAAGTGTTTTACCTGGTCCCCGATGGCATTCGCGCAACTGAGCGCGGCGCATTACTTCTGCGCGGGCTGCTGCTGAAGTTGGTAGTTTTTTTTCGTCGGCAATGTCATCCCAAAGGTCTTTCACCAATTGGAGCTTTTCGCCAATCGACCAATGGGACAGACTTCTCAAGAAGGCGTTCATGCTTCGCTCCTTTTTGAAACGCTCAAGTTCTGCGATTGTCCAGCAGATACAGCAGCTGCGCCTTCACTTCCGGCCATTCTCCGCTGGTGAGGCTGTACATCACGGTGTCACGGATGGTGCCGTCGCGGCGCAGGGCGTGGCCGCGGATCACGCCGTCTTTTTTAGCACCCAGGCGCTCGATGGCGCGCTGGCTGGCGAAGTTGAAGTTGTCGGTGCGCCAGCCCACCACATTGCAACCCAGCGCTTCAAACGCATGGGTGAGTAGCAGCAGTTTGGCCGTGGTGTTGACGTGGCTGCGCTGCACGCTTTTGGCGTACCAGGTGTAGCCAATTTCCACGCGCTTCACGGCGGGCAAGATGTCGTGGTAGCTGGTGCTGCCCAGCACTTTGCCGGTGGCTTCGTCGATCACGGCAAAGGCAAAGCGGGTGCCATCTTCGCGCATTTTCAGCGCGGTTTCAATGTAGGCGCGGGTGTTCTCAGGCTCGGGCACCGAGGTGATGCGCAGCTTCCACAGCTCGCCATCTTGCGCAGCTGCGCGCAACCCGTCTTCATGCCCTAAATTTAATGGCTCTAGCCTCACAGAGCGCATAGACAGTGCGATTGGCGCTACAAAATTAGTAGTAGTCATAGTTTCAAATCCAAGCCTAACGGTTGCGGCTTTGCATGAAAACCAGCTTTTCAAACAGGGTCACGTCTTGCTCGTTTTTGAGCAACGCTCCCACCAAGGGCGGCACGGCGACTTTGTCGTCTTTGCTTTGCAGGGCTTCGAGCGGAATGTCTTCGGCCACCAGCAGTTTCAGCCAGTCGAGCAGCTCGCTGGTGGAGGGCTTCTTCTTCAAGCCGGGCAGGTTGCGCACGTCGTAAAAAGTCTTCATCGCGGCAGTGAGCAGCTCTTTTTTCAAGCCCGGAAAGTGCACGTCGATGATTTGCTTCATCGTCTCGGCCTCGGGGAACTTGATGTAGTGGAAGAAGCAGCGGCGCAAAAAGGCGTCGGGCAGTTCCTTCTCGTTGTTCGAGGTGATGAAGACCAAGGGGCGGTGCTTGGCCTTGATGAGTTCACGGGTTTCATACACGTAAAACTCCATGCGGTCGATCTCGCGCAGCAAGTCGTTGGGGAACTCAATGTCGGCCTTGTCGATTTCGTCAATCAGCAAACAAACCGGCTTGTCGGCGGTAAAGGCCTGCCAGAGCACGCCTTTGACGATGTAGTTGTGGATGTTCTTCACGCGCTCGCCGCCATCTACGTCTGACAGCTGGGAGTCGCGCAGGCGGCTCACCGCGTCGTACTCGTACAAGCCCTGCTGCGCCTTGGTGGTGCTCTTGATGTGCCATTGCAAGAGCGGCATGTCCAGCGCCTGGGCCACCTCCTCGGCCAGCATGGTTTTGCCAGTGCCGGGCTCGCCTTTGACGAGCAGCGGGCGGGTCAGCGTGGCGGCGGCGTTGACCGCGAGCATCAGGTCTTGGGTGGCAACGTAATTCTGTGAACCTTGGAATTTCATGGCTTGGGCTGGGGTTTGAAGTGGGCTAAGGGTTATGCCGGATATAATCTGAGGCTTATCGCACCTGAAATTGCACCCGAATTGTCTTGAGATTGTGCTCGCAAAATGAACAAGTTGTTGTCTACCCTCTTCGCTTTTGTTGTCACCTGCGTGACCGCCTCCTCTGTGCTGGCCCAAGACCTCAAGGGCAACGCCGCTGAGGGCGAGAAGAAAAACGCCATGTGCCTGGGCTGCCATAGCATCAAGGGCTACCAGGCCAGCTTCCCCGAGGTCTACAAGGTGCCGATGATTGCGGGCCAGAGCGCCAAATACATCGCCTCCGCCCTGAGCGCCTACAAAAAAGGCGACCGCAAACACCCCACCATGCGTGGCATAGCCGCCTCGTTGAGCGATCAAGACATGGCCGACTTGGCGGCGTATTTTGAGTCCGACGGCCCTGCTATCAAAGTCGATGCAAAAGCCAGCAAAGAGCCCAGCGCTGCAGTGCAAGCCCTGCTCACCCGTGACCCCGCCAACACCTGCACCACCTGCCACGGCGCCAACTTCAGCACGCCCAAAGACGGTACCGTTGCCAAGCTGGCAGGCCAGCATGCGGACTACCTGTTTGTGGCCCTCAAGGCCTATAAAACCGAAGGCAACCCGCATGTGGGCCGCGCCAATGGCGTTATGAGCGGCAACGCCAAGAAATTCAGCAATAACGAGCTGAAAGACATCGCCAAATACATCAGCTCGCTCGACGGCGAGCTCAAAACCGTGCCCGAAGCGCGCTTTCGCACGGCCGCACACTGAGCCCTTGCGCACCCGCTGCGCCCTGCGCAGCCCCATGCAAACCCGGCCCTGCGCCGGGTTTTTTCTTGCTACTTACGGGTTACCATAGCAATACCAACACCTAGGAGCCGGGCCATGCCAGTGGTAGTGATTGCCAATCCCAAAGGCGGCGTGGGCAAGTCCACGCTGGCCACCAATGTTGCGGGCTACTTTGCTGCGCAAGGCCAAGCGGTGATGCTGGGCGACATTGACCGCCAGCAGTCGTCTAAGCTGTGGCTCGGTCTGCGCCCGGTGCAAGCCCGGCCGATCAGCACATGGGACGCGGGCGGTGAGCACGGCGTAAAACCGCCCAAGGGCACTAGCCATGTGGTGCTCGACACACCCGCTGGTCTGCATGGCAAGCGCCTCACCGAAGTGCTGAAAATTGCCGATAAAGTGATCGTGCCCCTGCAGCCGAGCATTTTTGACATCTATGCCACCCGCGCATTTTTAGACGAGCTGGCCGAGCATCGCAAAGCCAGCTCAGTGCACATTGGCATCGTGGGCATGCGGGTCGACGCGCGCACCCTGGCCGCCGAGCATTTGCACGAGTTCATCGCCAGCCTGGACTTGCCGATTTTGGGCTACCTGCGCGACACGCAAAACTATGTGCACTTGGCGGCGCGCGGCCTGAGTGTGTTTGACGTTGCGCCGAGCCGGGTCGAGAAAGACCTGGGCCAATGGCGCGGCATTTGTGACTGGCTTTGGAGATAAACGTGCGAACTTTTAAAACTTTTGAAGAACTCTCAGCCTGCGTCGGACAAGAAGTGGCGGTGAGCGATTGGGCCACCATCACGCAGAGCCAAGTGCAGCAGTTTGCCGACGCCACTGGCGACCAGCAGTGGATCCACGTGGACGTAGAGCGCGCCACGGCGGGGCCTTTTGGCGCACCCATTGCGCACGGCTTTCTCACGCTCTCCTTGCTGCCGAAATTTTTTGACACGGCTTTGCACGTCGAGCAGTCGGGCATGGGCGTGAACTACGGCCTGAACAAAGTGCGCTTCACCGCGCCAGTACCGGTGGGCAGCCGACTGCGCGCCCGACTGAAGCTGCTGGCTGCCACGCCGATCGACAACGGCGGCACGCAAATGACCTGGGAAGTAGCGGTAGAGCGTGAGGGTTCGGCCAAGCCGGTGTGCATAGCCGAGTCGATTGCGCGGCGCTACCCTTGAAGCGTTTCTTGGTTTGACTTCGCGGCGCGCTAGCGTGCTAAAAAATGCTAGAAAGTCAATACCGGTGTGCGTAGACAGCTATTTATTTTGTAGCGAAGCAAAGGCATTTTGGCGCCACGCTTCAAACACGGTCACAGCCACTGCGTTCGACAAATTCAAGCTGCGCTGGCCCGCCAGCATCGGCAGGCGGATGCGTTGGGCGGGGGCAAAGCTCTCGCGCAGGGCCGGGTCTAGGCCTTTGGTTTCGGAGCCAAACACCAAGTAGTCGCCGGGCTGAAACAGGCCCTCAAACGCGTTGAGGCTGCCGTGCGTGGTGAGTGCAAACATGCGCTCGGCGCGCGGCTGCTCGGACCGCACAAAGGCGGCCCAGCTGGCGTGGCGTTTGAGCGTGGCGTACTCGTGGTAGTCGAGCCCCGCGCGGCGCATGTGCTTGTCGTCCATCGAAAAACCCAGCGGCTCGATCAAATGCAGGCTGCAGCCGGTGTTGGCCGCGAGGCGAATCACGTTGCCCGTGTTGGGTGGGATCTCGGGCTCTACCAAAACAATATTGAACATGGCAGGCAGTGTAATCAGCCCGGCGTTTCGGGCGCGGGCGCGAACGAGTTCGTGCGGGCCAGCACCACGGCGCCTACGCGGGCCACACCGGCTTGGCGCAGTACCGCAGCGGCGCTGTAGAGCGAGGCGCCACTGGTCATGACGTCGTCTACTAAGAGCACGCTGCGCCCGGCCAATTGGCTGGCGAGCAGGGGCTGCACGGCAAAGGCGTGGCGCACGTTGGCAATGCGTGCGGCGCGGCTTTGCTGGGTTTGCGGCGGCGTGTCTTGCACGCGCAGCAGCAGGTCGGCGCGGCAGCGCTGGGGCGCGCCCTGCCGTGCCAGTTGCTGCGCCAAGAGCAGGGCTTGGTTGTAGCCGCGCTGGGCCAAGCGCTGGGGCGACAGGGACATGGGTAGCAGCCAGTCGGCTCCACCCACGGCCTGGGCCACGCCGGGGCTGCGCAGCATCAAGCTGCCCAGCAGTGCGGCCAATCCAGGCTCGCTCTGGAACTTGAAGCGCGCCAGTAGGCCCGACCAGGGATAGGCGTAGTCCACTGCGGCAAAGCAGGCATCGAGCGGTGGTGGCTGCGTTAAGCAAGCGCCGCACCGCAAGGCTGAGCCCGCAAGCGCTGCACCTGGCAAGGGCAGCGCACAGCCTGCGCAGCGCGGCTGCACTGGCACAAAGCGCTGCTGGCAGGCCGTACACAGGGGCTGGGCGCAGGGCCAGCTGTGGCACACAGCGCAGATACTGGGCAAACCGAATCGCAACAAGTGATGGAGCATGGCCTCAATATACTCAAGCCATGGCGCTTGACCCTTCCCCCAACCTCCCCCCCAGCATCGACCCCATCGCCGCGCAACGTTGGGAGCGCTTGCCCTTGGCCGCGTCGCCCTGGCTGCACGAAGAGGTGGCGCGGCGCATGGCCGAGCGCTTGCAATGGATCACCCTGCCCGCCCAGCGATGGCTGCATTGGGCGCCCAGCAAAGGCGGCATGACTGCGCACGCCCTGCTCACCAAGCAGTACCCAAAATCAGAGGTTTATGTGGCGGAAAGCCGCACAGAATATGCGCAGGCAGCTATTAAAAAAATAGCGCCTGCGTGGTGGCAAGCGCTGCACTGGCGCAGCCCCAAGCTGCACGCGGGCATGCCTGCCGAGGGCACGGCCAATATGGTCTGGGCCAACATGGCCTTGCACAGCGCCGCCGACCCGCAGGCTCTGCTCACGCAATGGCAACGCGCTTTGGCACCGCAGGGTTTTTTAATGTTTTCGTGTTTCGGTCCTGACACCCTGCGCGAGCTGCGTACGCTCTATGAGAGCTTGGGTTGGCCCGCGCCCAGCCACGCTTTTACCGACATGCACGACTGGGGCGATATGCTGGTGCACAGCGGCTACGCCGAGCCAGTAATGGACATGGAGCACATTACGCTTAGCTTCACCAACCCAGCGCGCTTGCTGCAAGAGCTGCGCGGCCTGGGTCGCAACTTGCACCTGCAGCGCTTTGCCGGTTTGCGGGGCCGGGCATGGCATGCCCAGCTGCAGGCCGAGCTAGCCCAGGCTTTGGCGCAGTCCAGCCCTGCAGAAACGCTTGCTGGCGCAGCAAAAGGCCAAGCAAACAGCGCCCCGCTGCAACTGAGCTTTGAGATCATTTACGGCCACGCGCTCAAAGCCGCGCCCCGGGTGCGCGTGAGCGAGCACAGCGCCGTCTCGCTAGCCGATATGCGGGCCATGCTGCAGGCGGGCAAGGCCTGAGCTGGGGTTCGCGCCCACGCCCCCGAAAACGGGGGTAAACCCGGCTACAATTGCGCAAGCAAAGTTTGGGTATCGTCCCAGGCAAAGCTTACTAGCCTGGCTCGCTAGGCCCCACGCTTTTTTGGTTGTCACACTTGTCCAACTTTCAGTTTCGATTCGCCACTGCGGTTGCTTCCAGCGCCCACGATGTGCAGTGGCGGCTCAAGCGCAATTGCTCGGTTACGCCGAGTCAATTGGCTTGGATGTACGCCTCATTGTGTGTGGTGTCGCTGGGTATTGGTTTGGCGTTTTGGATGCATGGTGCCAAGCTGATCTTGCCCTTTGCGTGGCTTGAGTTGCTGGCGGTGGGTGCTGCATTTTTGGTCTATGCCCGGCATGCCACCGACGGCGAGCATATTTCTCTGGCCGGGCACACCCTGGTGGTGGAGCTAGAAAACGCTGGCAAATGCGAGCGGGCCGAGTTCAGCCGAGAGTGGGTGCGGGTCGAGCCCAGTGCGGGAGACCACTCTTTAATCGAGTTGTACGGTCAGGGGCGCAGGGTAGAAGTGGGGCGCTATGTGCGCCCCGAGTTGCGTCCAGCGCTGGCGCAAGAGATTCGCATGGCCTTGCGCGGCGTTTAGCCGCAGGCCGACAGTTTTTTGGGTTTTAGTTTGAGGCAATACGAAGTGAACGCTGCAAAAAAGATATCAAAACCATTGTGCATCTGGGGCACCCAGGCCATTACCAGCGCCGCCGTGTGGGGCGCTAGCGCGCTCGCTACGGCCGCCCATGCGGTCAACGACTTGCCCGGCGGACCGGCCGTGCGCCAGCTCAATTTTCACCCTCCGGTGACGCAAATCGGTGCCGAGCAGCATTGGTTGCACTGGTACATGATGTACATCTGCTTGGCCATCTTTGTGGTGGTGTTCGGCATCATGTTTTATTCGATCTGGAAACACCGCAAGTCGGTGGGTCACCAGTCGCAAAAATTGGCCGAGCCGCTGTGGGTAGAGATCGGTTGGACAGTGGTGCCCTTCATCATCGTGATTGGCATGGCCTTGCCCGCCACCAAAGTGTTGGTGGCGCAAAAAGACACCACCAATGCCGACCTGACCATCAAGGCCACCGGCTACCAGTGGAAGTGGGGCTACGACTATCTCAAAGGCGAGGGCGAAGGCATTGGCTTTATCTCGACGCTCGACGCCAGCCAGCGCGAACTGTCCAACACCGGCCTACCCAAGGGCACTGTAGTGCCAGACGACTACCTGTTCCGCGTGGACAACCCACTGGTGGTGCCGGTCAATAAAAAAATCCGCGTGATTACCACCGCTGTCGACGTGATCCACGCTTTTGCGGTGCCCTCGTTTGGCATAAAGCAAGACGCGATTCCTGGTTTTGTGCGCGACACCTGGTTCCGCGCTGAAAAGATTGGCGAATACCACGGCCAATGCCAAGAGCTGTGCGGCAAAGAACACGCCTATATGCCCATTACCGTTAAGGTGGTGTCGGCCGAAGACTACAGCAAATGGGTCGATGACCAGAAGAAGAAAATGGCTGCTTTAGCCGATGACCCGAGCAAAGTTTGGACGCTCGACGACATCTTGAAGCGCGGCGAAAAAGTCTACGCCGCTAACTGCGCAGCCTGCCACCAAGCCAATGGCAAGGGCGCTGGCCCGATCAAGCCACTCGACGGCGCCGCCGTGGTGCTCGACGCAGACAAAACCAAACAAATTAGCGTGCTGCTCAATGGCCAAAACAATGGCGCGATGCCATCGTGGAAGGCTTTGTCAGACACCGAAATTGCAGCCGTCATCAGCTTTACCAAAAACAACTGGTCGAACAAGACCGGCCAATTGGTGCAGCCCGCCGACGTGCAAGCGGCGCGCAAATAAGCCGTAAGCCTACGCATCAATCGAACGCTAACGAACACGAATCATCTGAGGTAAGACCATGAGTGCAGTTCTCGACCCCCACGGCCACGCTGGCGACCATAGCCATGACGATCACCACGACCACGCTCCCACGGGCTGGCGTCGCTGGGTGTTCGCTACCAACCACAAAGATATTGGCACGCTGTACATGCTGTTTGCCTTGACCATGCTGATGATCGGTGGCGTCTTGGCGCTGCTGATTCGCGCCGAGCTGTTCGAGCCCGGCCTACAATTGGTCAACCCCGAGCTGTTCAACCAACTTACCACGATGCACGGCATCATCATGGTGTTTGGCGCCATCATGCCGGCCTTTGTGGGCTTTGCAAACTGGATGATTCCACTGCAAATTGGCGCAGCCGACATGGCTTTTGCGCGCATGAACAACTTCAGCTTCTGGCTGATGATTCCTGCCGCACTGATGGTGGTGGGCAGCTTCTTTATGCCCGGCGGCGCACCCGCTGGCGGTTGGACGCTGTATGCTCCCTTGTCATTGCAAATGGGCCCCGGCATGGACAGCGGCATTTTTGCTCTGCACATTCTGGGCGCAAGCTCGATCATGGGTTCGATCAACATCATCGTCACCATCCTGAACATGCGCGCACCTGGCATGACGCTGATGAAGCTGCCGATGTTCTGCTGGACCTGGCTGATCACCGCCTACCTGCTGATCGCCGTGATGCCCGTGTTGGCCGGCGCCATCACCATGACGCTGACCGATCGCCACTTCGGCACCACCTTCTTCAACCCCGCGGGCGGCGGCGATCCGGTGATGTTCCAGCACATCTTCTGGTTCTTTGGTCACCCCGAGGTTTACATCATGATTTTACCGGCCTTCGGCATCATCAGCCACGTAATTCCAGCCTTTGCACGCAAAAAACTGTTTGGCTACGCCTCCATGGTGTACGCCACTTCGTCGATTGCCATCTTGAGCTTCATCGTCTGGGCGCACCACATGTTCACCACGGGCATGCCGGTGACGGGCCAGCTCTTTTTCATGTACGCCACCATGCTGATTGCCGTGCCCACGGGCGTGAAGATCTTCAACTGGATCGCCACTATGTGGAAGGGTTCGATGACATTCGAGACGCCGATGCTGTTCGCAGTCGGTTTCATCTTCGTGTTCACCATGGGCGGCTTCACCGGCCTGATTTTGGCCCTGGCACCGCTGGACATTCAGTTCCAAGACACCTACTACGTGGTGGCCCACTTCCACTACGTGCTGGTGGCTGGTTCGCT
>CANFOR010000105.1 GCA_947448675.1 Betaproteobacteria bacterium | reverse complement strand
GGGCAATGCGTCGCGGGGGCTCGCTAGTCTCGAAGCTTTGGTCGGCGTTGGGGCGCGTGGTTGGCAGGGCAGAAGTGGTCACCTGCCAAGCATAGCGCGCAGCCAAGCCCCGAGTGGGTAGCTTCCCTGTTGACCTGCGACTTGCCTCTGCCCATACTGCTGAGCATCCATAACGACCCTATTGCAACCAGGAGAAAGCGGCATGGCCACAGAGAAACTGATCTTGGACTTCGTCTACGAGCACGAAGCCCAGCGCGCGAAGCAAGTTTTGCTGACGCAACCCATTGGTGGTGGCCAGGTGCGTGACTACACCTGGGCCCAGGCTTTGGGCGAATCGCGGCGCATGGCCAGCTACTTGCAGGGTTTGGGCTTTGAGCGCGGCGCGCGCATTGCCATGCTGAGCAAAAACAGCGCGCACTTCATCATGGCCGAGCTGGCGATTTGGATGGCGGGCTACACCACGGTGGCGATTTTCCCCACCGAATCGGCTGAAACCATTGCCTATGTGCTAGGCCACAGCGAAGCGAGCTTGCTTTTTGTGGGCAAGCTCGATACCTGGGCCCAGCAAGCGGGCGCGGTGCCGCCGGGTTTGCCCTGCATCGAGTTGCCCCTTGGGCCGGGCATCGGGTCTGCTGTGGGCCCCGAAACATGGGATGCCATCGTGGCGCGCAGCGCCCCCATAGCAGGCCAGCCCGCGCGCGGCATCGATGACTTGGCCATGATCAACTACACCTCGGGTTCCACCGGCACGCCCAAGGGCGTGATGCACAGCTTTGGCAGCGTGACCCGTGGTGCGCTGGGTATTTGCCAATACCAAGAAAAGCAGCTCGGGCCCGACTTTAATTACCGTGCGCTGTCTTACCTGCCCCTGGCGCATATTTTTGAAAGGGCTTGGCTGGAATGTGCTGGCTTGCTGCGCGGCAGCGGACGTGTATTTTTTACCGAATCGCTCGATACCTTTATGCAAGACTTGCAGCGCGCACGGCCCACCACGTTTTTGTCAGTGCCGCGTCTGTGGCTGAAGTTTCAGCACGGCGTGTACGCCAAAATGCCGCCTGCCAAACTCGACCGCTTGTTGGACATTCCCATTGTGGGCAAACTGGTCGCGCGCAAAGTGCTCAAAGGCCTGGGGCTGGACCAAGTCAAGCTGGCTGGCAGTGGCTCTGCGCCCATACCCGCTGTTTTGATCGACTGGTACCGCCGCCTGGGCCTGAACCTGATGGAAGGCTATGCCATGACGGAAGATTTTGCCTACTCGCACACCGCCGTTGCGGGCAAGTGCTCGCCAGGTTACGTGGGCATTCCACAGCCCGGCGTGCGGGTTCGCATCAGCGGAGAAGGCGAGGTGCTGATCCAGTCGCCAGGGTCCATGGTGGGCTATTACAAGCAGCTCGAGCTGAATGCCGAATCTTTTACCGCCGATGGTTTCTTTCACACCGGCGATTTAGGTGAAATTGCCCCTGACGGACAGCTCAAACTCACGGGCCGCAAAAAGGAATTATTTAAGACTGGTAAAGGCAAATATGTGGCGCCCGCACCGATTGAAAACCGCTTGAACGAATGCCCGGCCATTGAGCTGTCGATGGTCTCGGGCGTGGGCCAGCAAGCGGCCTATGGCCTGGTGGTCTTGGCTGAAGAATTACGCCCCCAACTCGCTAGCGCAGCAGTGCGTGCCGAGGTGGAAGCTACCCTAAAGCAGTTGCTAGCCGATGTGAACAAGTACTTGCCTGACTACGAGCGCCTGCGCATGCTGGTGGTGGCCAAAACGCCCTGGTCGATTGAAAACGGCTGCCTTACGCCGACCATGAAAATCAAGCGCAGCCGCATCGAGGCCGCCGTAGCCCATGAAGTGGACGCTTGGTTTGCCAAGCCGGGCACGGTGCTCTGGGCTTAATTGCATCCCTGCTAGGCCGGTAACAAGATGCCTTTGTCTACGGTGTTGATGTCGGTCTTGCCGCAAAAAGCCATGGTCAGGTCTAGCTCGTTGCGAATGATCTCCAGCGCCTTGGTCACACCCGGTTGGCCGTAAGCTCCCAGGGCGTAGAGCCAAGCACGGCCCAGTAGCACGCCGCGTGCACCCAGGGCGCGGGCCTTGAGCACGTCTTGGCCGCTGCGCACACCGCCGTCCATCCAAACCTCGATGGTGTTGCCCACCGCGTCGGCAATCGCCGGCAGGGCGCTGATCGACGAGGGCGCGCCGTCAAGCTGGCGGCCACCGTGGTTCGAGACGATGAGCGCGTCGGCCCCGCTGTTCACCGCCAAGCGTGCATCCTCAGCGTCTTGAATGCCTTTTAAAACAATTTTTCCGCCCCATTGTTTTTTGATCCACTCCACGTCGGCCCAACTCAGGGTCGGGTCAAACTGCTGGGCCGTCCAGGCAGAGAGTGAGCTCATGTTGTCGACGCCCTTCACATGGCCGACGATGTTGCCAAAGCTGCGCCGTTGGGTGCCCACCATGCCCAAGGCCCAGCGCGGTTTGCTGGCGATGTTGAGCATGTTTTTCAGGGTGAGTTTGGGTGGCGCTGAGAGGCCGTTTTTAATGTCCTTGTGGCGCTGCCCCAAAATTTGCAAGTCCAGCGTAATTTGCAGGGCCGAGCAATTGGCCGCCTTGGCGCGCTCGATCAAGCGCTGCACAAAGTCGCGGTCGCGCATCACATAGAGCTGGAACATAAACGGGTGGCGATCGGTATGCTCGGCAATGTCTTCGAGCGAGCAAATGCTCATGGTCGAGAGCGTGAACGGAATGCCAAAGGCCTTGGCGGCGCGCGCGCCATAAATCTCGCCGTCAGCGTGCTGCATACCCGTCAGGCCCGTAGGTGCAATGGCCACGGGCATGGTCACGTCTTGGCCCAGCATGGTGCTGCGGGTGCTGCGCCCTTCCATGTTCACGGCCACGCGCTGGCGCAACTTAATGCTTTGGAAATCAGCCTCGTTGGCCCGATAGGTGCTCTCGGTCCAACTGCCTGAATCGGCGTAGTCGTAAAACATGCGCGGCACACGTTTTTGGGCCACTTGGCGCAGGTCTTCGATGCAGGTGATTTTGGAGAGGTCGGCAGTCGGGTTGGGGTTCAAGGCCATGGTGTTCTTTGGTGGGTTGATGCGGCGCTGATCTGGTGTTAATGTAGTGTTTATGCCGCCAAACGCTGGCGGTGGCGGGCGATTTGCAAGCGTACCTGCGCGGGGGCGGTGCCGCCCAAGGTGCTGCGCGCATTGAGCGAGCCGCGCAGGCTAAGCACTTCGTACACATCGGCCTCAATCTGCGGGTGAAAACTTTGCAAAATGCCCAGTTCGAGTTCGCTCAAGTCTTGTTGGTGCTCACTGGCGTATTTGACGGCATGGGCCACTGCCTCGTGCGCGTCGCGGAAGGGCAGGCCTTTTTTGACCATGTAGTCGGCCAGGTCGGTTGCGGTGGCATAGCCCTTGAGCGCGGCACGCTCCATAGCCTCGGGGCGCACGGTGATGCCGCCGGCCATTTCGGCAAAAATGCGCAAGGTGTCTTTGAGCGTGTCCACCGTGTCAAACAGCGGTTCTTTGTCTTCTTGGTTGTCTTTGTTGTAGGCCAGGGGCTGGCCCTTCATCAGCGTGAGCAAGCCCATTAAATGGCCCACCACGCGGCCGGTTTTGCCGCGCGCCAGCTCGGGCACATCGGGGTTTTTTTTCTGCGGCATGATCGAGCTGCCGGTGGTAAAGCGGTCTGCCAAGCTGATGAAGCCAAAGTTTTGGCTCATCCACAAAATCAGCTCCTCGCTCATGCGGCTGATGTGCACCATACACAGGCTGGCCGCGGCGGAAAACTCAATCGCAAAGTCGCGGTCGCTCACGGCATCGAGGCTGTTTTGGCAGACGGCCGGGTTGCCTTGTGCATCGACCATGCCCAGCGCGCGTGCCACATGCTCGCGGTCCAGCGGGTAGCTGGTGCCCGCCAAGGCGGCGCTGCCCAGGGGCAGGCGGTTGGTGCGGCGGCGCACGTCGAGAAGGCGCTCGGCGTCGCGTGCAAACATTTCGACATAGGCCAACAGGTGGTGGCCAAAACTCACCGGCTGGGCCACTTGCAAATGCGTAAAGCCGGGCATGATGACTTCAGCGTGTTGCTCAGCCATGTTGACCAAAGCAGTTTGCAATTGCGTCAGCAGGCCGACGATGAGGTCGATCTCACCGACCAACCACAGGCGCACATCGGTCGCCACTTGGTCGTTGCGGCTGCGCCCCGTGTGCAGGCGCTTACCTGCGATGCCCACCAAGACAGTGAGCCGCGCCTCGATGTTCAGGTGCACGTCTTCCAGGTCGAGCTTCCACTCGAAGATGCCCGACTCGATCTCTTGCGCAATTTGCTCCATGCCGCGCTCGATGGCGGCGTGGTCGTCGGCGCTGATGATGCCCTGGTGGGCCAGCATGTCAGCATGGGCCAGCGAGCCGCGGATATCGGCCTGCCATAGGCGTTTGTCAAAGAACACACTGGAGGTGTATCGTTTGACCAAATCGCTCATGGGCTCCGAGAACAATGCGCTCCATGCATGTGATTTTTTGTCGAACTGGTGGTGTGGCATAGATAATTGTTCTCAATGAAAGACTCCCAAATTTTATCGGTCTTCCAGGCCAAGCCCGCAGCGCCCGCAAAAACAGCGCCCGCACAGCACTTGGTATTTGACGCCTGCCACCTGGGCGTGGTGCTGCGCGCGGTGGCGTTTGTCGAGCTGGTGGTGATGGTGGGGGCCATGTATGGCACGCAAAATTTTGCCGATTGGTTGGGTCGCACGGCCTTTGTTACGGGTGGGGCATTGCCTGCCGCGCTGGCCTGGCTGTTGGCCAGTTGCGCGGCCAAGCGCCCGCTGCAGCGTTTGCACCCCCCGGTGCAGTGGGCGATGGGCCTGTTGTTGGGCGCACTGGCGGGTGCATACGGCTGCGGCTTGATCGCCCTGGTGGCCGGGCTTGAGGCCCCGCCCTGGCTGGGCAGCGCCTGCACCGGCGCGTTGCTGGCCGCGGCTTTGCTGGCGGGCTTGGTGTGGCGGGCCAAGGCGCGACTGCCTGCGGCCACAGCGGCACGCTTGGCCGAGTTGCAGCAACGCATTCAGCCACATTTTTTGTTCAACACCTTGAACAGCGCGATTGCCTTGGTGCGCGCCGAGCCAGCCAAAGCCGAAGCGGTGTTGGAAAATTTAAGCGACTTGTTTCGCAGTGCGCTCGACGACCGGGGAGAGCCGGTAGACCTGGCGCAAGAAGTGGCATTGGCGCGCAGCTACCTGGCCATTGAGCAGGTGCGCTTTGGCGCGCGTTTGCAGATCGAGTGGTCGCTTGACCCCATGGCCCAGGCAGCCCGCTTGCCGCCTTTGCTTTTGCAACCCTTGGTAGAAAACGCTGTGAAGCACGGCGTTGAGCCCAGCGCCACGGGCGCGCAGCTGCGCATCAGCACCCAACGGCGCGGCAGCATGGTGGTCATCAAGGTCACCAACACGGTGCCCGCTGGGCAGGGCGTCAGTGGCCACGGTTTGGCCCTGGCCAATGTGCGTGAGCGCTTGCTCTTGTTACACGACGTACAGGCCAAGTTCCAAGCGGCTTTGATCGACGGTGTGTACCAAGTGCGCATGGAGTTGCCTGCATGAGCGAGCCATTTTCTGTGCTGCGCGTGCTCTTGGTGGATGACGAAAACCTAGCCCGCGCACGCCTGCGCAGCCTCTTGGCCGACTGCCAATTGCCCTCTGCTCAGGTAGACGGCGAGGCCGCTAGTGCAGTGGCGGCGATGCACCTGTTGCAGCATGGCAGTTTTGACCTGGTGCTGCTCGACATTGGCATGCCTGGCTCCAGCGGCCTGGCCTTGGCCCAGGCCATTGCCGAGCTGCCCATGCCGCCGGCAGTGGTCTTTGTCACCGCCCACGCCGAGCACGCCTTGCAAGCCTTTGACTTGCACGCAGTAGACTACCTGACCAAGCCGGTACGGCTCGAACGCTTGCAGGCGGCGCTACAAAAAGTGCAGCGCACTACGCGCTCTGCGCCTGCATCTCCAGCGGTTTTAACCGATAATTTTCTGAACATTCAAGACCGTGGACAGACCCTGCGCTTGGCCATTATCGAGGTGCTGTACCTCAAAGCCGAGCTGAAATACACCACGGTGCGCACTGCCAACAACAGCTATATTTTGAACACCGCCTTGAGTGAGCTGGAAGAAAAATACGCAGCGCATTTTTTGCGTGTGCACCGCAATGCCTTGGTGGCGCAGCACGCCATTCACAGCTTGCTGCGCCATGTCGACCCGGTGGAGGGCGAAGGCTGGGCCCTGCGTGTCAAAGGTGTGGGCGATCTGCTGATGGTCTCGCGCCGGCAACTCGCGGCGGTGCGCCAGGCTTTGCTGGCGGTCTAGCGTGCTGTCGCCCTGCAGCGGCTCTGCGTGCTTTTTGCTTCCTTGGCCACCTGCTTATGCGCCCATGGTGCCAGCGCTTCGCTCAAGGCGCTAAGCGTTCGCGCAGCCATTGCCCTTGCTGCAGTTGGTAGCGCAGGCGGTCGTGCAGGCGGCTGGCGCGGCCTTGCCAAAACTGCCACTGCTCGGGTAGCAAGCGGTAGCCACCCCAGTGCGGCGGGCGCGGCGGGTGCTCGCCGTACACAGCTTGCAGGCGCTGCATTTCGTTCTCGAGTACGCTGCGATTGGCTATCGGCTCACTTTGTGGGCTGGCCCACGCGCCCATGCGGCTGCCCAGTGGGCGGCTGTGAAAGTAGGCGTCGCTCTCTTGCGCGCTCAGCTTCTCAACCCGGCCCTCGATGCGCACGGTGCGTTCTAGCTCGACCCAATGGAACTGCAAGGCCGCAAAGGGGTTGCCCGCCAGCTCTTGGCCCTTGCGGCTGCGGTAGTTGGTGTACCAGACGATGCCACGCGTGTCGTAGCCCTTGATGAGCACAATGCGTGTGCTGGGCCGCAGATCGCTGCCCACGGTGGCCAGGGTCATGGCATTGGGCTCGGGCACTTGCGCGGCAATGGCTTCTTCCAGCCAATGCGCAAATTGCAGCAGTGGGTCGGCGTGCGCGGCGGTTTCGTCGAGTTCGGCGCGCTCATAGCTTGTGCGCAGCGCGGCCAGTTCGGGGTTTGCAGGGCTCTGGTTTTGCATCATGGTGCGAGTATCGCAGGCCCGCCTGTGTCGATAAAGCGTTGTCCATGGCGACGTCTCAAATTGCAATTAAATGCAATCACCTAGGGTTGTCCCTTGGTGCTTTTAGCTAAGGCATCGAATAGTCTTTGACGGTGCTAATTTGCGCATCACAACTTAGGAGACAACGATGAGCGTTCAATTTCAAGTCAATGGCAAGGCCGTTACGGCCAATGCGGAGGCCGACACCCCGCTTTTGTGGGTCATTCGTGACGAGCTGGGCATGACCGGCACCAAGTTTGGTTGCGGCATGGCCCTGTGTGGCGCTTGCACCGTGCACGTCAACGGCGAAGCCGTGCGCTCTTGCCAGACCCCGGTCTCTGCAGTGGCAGGCAAAAAAGTCTCCACTATCGAAAGCCTGGGCACAGCCAATACCCATCCCCTGCAAGCGGCCTGGATCAAGCACGATGTGCCCCAGTGCGGCTACTGCCAGTCAGGCCAGTTGATGAGCGCAGCGGCGCTGTTGTCCAAAAACAAAAACCCCAGCGACGCTGACATTGATGCTGCCATGAGCGGCAACATTTGCCGTTGCGGCACCTATCCGCGTATCAAGGCTGCCATCAAAGACGCAGCATCCACCATGCGCAAAGCCTGAGGAGCACCCACATGACAACATCTATTGCTACAACTGCTGCTTCTGCTTCACGCCGCGGCTTTCTCAAAACCTCGGCAGCGGCCACTAGCGGCTTGCTCATCGGCGTGGCCTTGCCCGGCATGCAGGGCGTTGCACAAGCCGCTGGCACCATGCACACCCCCAATGCCTGGGTGCACATTGCCGACGACAACACCATCACCTTGATTTCGGCCCGCTCCGAAATGGGCCAGGGCGTGTACACCTCGATGCCCATGCTGATCGCCGAAGAGCTGAACGTAGACATCCGCAAAATCAAGGTGGCATTTGCGCCGCCCGACGCCAAGGTCTACGGCAATCCACTCTTGGGTGGCCCCCAGCTCACTGGCGGCTCCACCTCGGTGCGTGACGGCTGGCTCAAGCTGCGCGTTGCCGGTGCCCAAGTGCGCGAGATGCTGCTCACCGCTGCCGCTGCACGTTGGAACGTCGACAAGGACACGCTCAAGGCCGACAACGGCATGGTCACTGGCCCCAAAGGCTTGAAGGCCACTTACGGCTCGCTGGCCGCTTCGGCC
This sequence comes from Betaproteobacteria bacterium, assembly GCA_947448675.1. Classification (GTDB taxonomy): domain Bacteria; phylum Pseudomonadota; class Gammaproteobacteria; order Burkholderiales; family Burkholderiaceae_C; genus CANFOR01. The sequence goes on along the minus strand of CANFOR010000105.1, from coordinate 1,466 downwards.
TCCAGTATGCCGGTGCCCGAGAAGCCACCGATGAAAGACCCGAAAGACTTCCGCATCGTCGGCAAGTCCACGCGCCGCCTCGACACACCCGCTAAAACCAATGGCACGGCCGAGTTTGGCATCGACGTCAAGTTGCCCGGCATGGTCTACGCCGCGCTTGAGCAGTGCCCTGTCATCGGCGGCACGGTCAAGAGTTTCGACGCTGCTAAAGCCAAGAGCATGCCCGGCGTGATTGACGTGGTACAAATCCCCGATGGCGTGGCCGTGGTGGCTAACACCTGGTGGCGTGCCAACGTTGCGCGCAAAACCTTAAACATCGTCTGGGACGAAGGCGCGGGCGCGGCGCTCACGCACACGGCCATGCTGGAGGGCACGCGTGCTGCTGCCGCCAATGGCAAGGCCTTGCCGCTCAAAGCGGTGGGTGACGCCGACGGCGTGATCGCCAAGGCCGACAAAGTCATTCGTGCCGAATATGTGAGCCAGTTGCTCAGCCACTCGCCGCTGGAGCCGATGAACTTCACCGCTTGGTACGACAACGGCAAAGTGCAACTGATTGGCCCCACGCAATGGCAAGACGCGGCGCAAGGCACGGTTGCCAAAGTGCTCGGCGTTAAGCCCGAAGATGTGACGCTGCGCACTACCTTCTTGGGTGGCGGGTTTGGTCGCCGCATCGACATCGACTTCATTGTGCAAGCTGCGCAAATCTCCAAAGCGGTGAACAAGCCCGTCAAGCTCCTGTGGTCGCGTGAAGACGACATGACGCACGACTTCTACCGCCCAGCGGCGGTCAACACCATGGCAGCCGCCATCGGTGCCGACGGCAAGCCTACCGCCATGAGCTTCCGCCTGACCTCGCAGTCCATCACTGGCCGCGTGTTTGGTTTGCCCGGCGACGTGCAAGACCCGCTGATGACCGAGGCCGCCATTGCCCCGTATGAAATCGCCGCCACCAAGCACGACGTGGTCAAACACGATGCTGGTTTGCGTGTGGGTTACTGGCGCTCGGTGAGCCATTTGCTCAATGCCTTTGCCAACGAAAGCTTCATCGACGAGCTGGCCAAGAACGCAGGCAAAGACCCGTATGAGTACCGCTTGTCTTTGCTCGCCAACCAGCCGCGCTTTGCCAATGTGCTGAAGCTGGCCGCTAGCAAAGCCGGTTGGGGCACCGCGCTGCCCGCAGGCCGCGCACGCGGCATTGCGCTGATGGAAGGCTACGACACCTACATGGCGCAAGTGGCCGAGGTCAGTCTGAATGCCGACGGCTCCGTCAAGGTGCACAAGGTTACCGTGGCCGCCGACCTGGGCTACATGGTCAACCCCGACACCGTGCAAGCGCAAATCCAGTCCAGCGTTTCCTTCGGTATGGGTGCCGCGCTGATGCAAGAGATCACGCTCGACAAAGGCCGTGTGCAGCAAACCAACTTCCACCAGTTCCCGGTGGTGCGCATGAACGAAGCGCCGCAGAT
>CANFOR010000104.1 GCA_947448675.1 Betaproteobacteria bacterium | reverse complement strand
GCCTTCACCCACCACCGAGCCGGGGCCAACGATGGCGATATGTGATAGGTTCTGCCCATCTTCGTGGTGCACACTTAGACTACCCGATTCCACCAAATAAATACTCCGATCTTTGGAGCCTTGCTCGATCAGTGTTTGATTCGCCGCCAACTGAAAAGGTTGCAGATATTGACCCAAGATGCTCCATTGCTGCTTGCTTATTTTCAAGCGCAAATAATCGACGCTTAACTCTGCAGCTATAGCAGCTTGCAAACCAGAGGTATCGAAAAACAAGCCCGATTGATGATTTTCAGTCATGTAGTCTAGGGTACATGACTGTCGCCTTCAACGCAAGGGAGTCGAACTTTAGTGTTAGTTTTCAACCGCTACTGGCAAGCTTTCGGCAAAGCAAAACGCCCACTGTTGTGGGCGTTTTGTGCAGTCCGTAGACTGCAGTGTTGGTTGCGGAGGCTAGATTTGAACTAACGACCTTTGGGTTATGAGCCCAACGAGCTACCAGGCTGCTCCACTCCGCGTCAAGACTTGAATTATAACCTAGTTAGGACACACTTGCTTCAGTTGCGTCATTAATTACAGGACGATCTACCAATTCAACCAGCGCCATGGGAGCATTGTCACCAACGCGGAAGCCCATTTTCAAAATGCGGGTGTAGCCACCTGGGCGCGCTTTATAGCGTGGACCGAGTTCAGCAAACAGCTTTACCACCATGTCACGATCACGCAGACGGTTAAAGGCCAAACGCTTGTTCGACAAGCTGGGTTCCTTCGCCAAAGTAATCATGGGTTCGACTACGCGACGCAGTTCTTTAGCCTTGGGTACAGTGGTTTTAATGACTTCGTGCTGGAGCAACGAATTCATCATGTTACGCAGCATAGCTAGGCGGTGCTCGCTGGTGCGGTTGAGTTTACGGAGTCCTTGTCCGTGGCGCATGGTGCTTCCTTTCGATGTTTTCAGGTAGCCGTATCAGGTACTGCCTGGTGCACTCTGACCGGTGCATGCCCGGTCAATTAAAAAATTAATGTTTGTCGAGACCGGCGGGTGGCCAGTTTTCCAACTTCATACCCAGCGTCAGGCCTCGCGAAGCCAAGACTTCCTTGATTTCATTGAGCGATTTACGGCCCAAATTTGGCGTCTTGAGCAACTCATTCTCGCTGCGTTGAATCAAGTCACCAATGTAATAAATGTTTTCCGCTTTCAGGCAATTTGCAGAACGAACCGTCAACTCAAGCTCGTCAACTGGGCGCAACAAGATGGGGTCGAAATTCTGCGAGCTGCGAGGAGCAGGCGCATCAAATGCTGCCAACTCACTACCTTCGAGTTGCGCAAAAACTGCCAATTGTTCAACCAAAATTTTGGCAGAGGAACGAACAGCATCTTCTGCCGTTACCGCACCATTGGTCTCAATTTCGATAACCAATTTGTCCAAGTCAGTACGCTGCTCCACACGTGCGCTTTCCACCGTGTAGCTGACGCGCTTCACTGGAGAGAAGGACGCATCGAGAACGATGCGTCCAATGGATTTGCTGGGCTCATCGCCATAACGGCGCATGGTGCCTGGAACATAACCACGGCCTTTTTCAACCTTGATTTGCATGTCCAATTTGCCACCCTGCGACAGATGTGCAATCAGATGGCCAGGGTTGATGATTTCAACGTCGTGTGGCGTTTGAATGTCGGCAGCAGTAACTGGGCCTTCACCATCTTTGCGCAGACTCAAGGTCACTTCATCACGGTTGTGCAACTTGAAGACAACACCTTTCAAGTTCAACAAAATATTCACTACATCTTCTTGAACGCCGTCGATAGACGAATATTCGTGGAGCACACCTGCAATCGTGACTTCAGTAGCTGCGTGGCCGACCATGGACGACAACAACACGCGACGCAAAGCATTGCCCAGCGTATGGCCATAGCCACGCTCGAACGGCTCTAAAGTCACCTTGGCCTTATTGGCGGCAAGTTGCTCGACGTTGATAGTTTTGGGTTTCAGCAGATTGGTTTGCATTCAGACTTCCTCTCATTACCCCCGGCTCGTTACACCGGTAAGGTTGGTGAAGTACCTTTTGCGCAATGCCTCGCACAAAAGGGACAAAAATACGACCCGCCGTGGCGGGCTTAACTCATTAGCGCGAATACAACTCGACGATCAATGACTCGTTGATGTCCGCGGCAAATTCGTCACGATCAGGTACCTTCTTGAAGACGCCTTCAGCTTTGTCGGCATTGACTTCAACCCAAGCGGGGATACCCACTTGCTGGGCTAATTGGAGAGCTTCTAAAACGCGATTCTGTTTTTTCGATTTTTCGCGCACAGCCACTACGTCGCCAGTTTTCACCAGATAGGACGGAATATTCACTGGTTGACCATTAACCGTTACCGCTTTGTGCGATACCAGCTGGCGCGCTTCGGCACGCGTAGAGCCAAAACCCATGCGGTACACGACGTTGTCTAAACGACATTCCAAGAGGAACAACAAATTTGCACCAGTATTGCCTTTGCGACGATCAGCCTCTTCAAAGTAGCGACGGAACTGGCGCTCCAAGACACCATACATGCGCTTTACTTTTTGTTTTTCGCGCAATTGCAAACCGAAGTCGGACGTACGCTGACCCGAAGTGCGGCCATGCTGGCCTGGCTTGGAATCAAATTTAGCCTTATCGCTAATCGAACGACGAGCGCTCTTTAGAAACAAGTCTGTGCCTTCACGGCGAGAGAGTTTGGCCTTGGGGCCTAGGTAGCGTGCCACTGAGTTTCCTTTACATTTCTACCGTAGCCAATTGCTACGGGAGCCGTTTTCCGAAGAATACGGCGGTCGGCTGATGAATTAAATACGGCGACGTTTCTGTGGGCGGCAACCGTTGTGTGGAACGGGTGTCACGTCAGAGATCGAGTTGATGCGAATGCCCAATGCGCCAAGAGCGCGCACCGACGATTCACGCCCAGGGCCAGGGCCTTTGATCTCGACGTCGAGATTCTTAATGCCCTGTTCAATAGCCGCGCGGCCAGCAACTTCCGATGCTACTTGGGCAGCAAAAGGAGTGGATTTACGCGAACCTTTAAAACCTTGGCCACCAGAAGAGGCCCAAGACAAAGCGTTGCCTTGGCGATCGGTGATGGTAATGATCGTGTTGTTGAACGAGGCGTGCACGTGTGCAACGCCGTCGGCTACGTTCTTGCGAACTTTTTTGCGAACACGTTGTGCTGCGCTATTGGCGGGAGCTTTTGCCATAACTATTGTCTTTCCCGGTTATTTCTTTAATGCCGCAGCAGATTTACGCGGACCTTTGCGGGTGCGCGCATTGGTACGGGTTCGCTGACCACGCATAGGCAAGCCACGGCGGTGGCGAAAGCCACGGTAGCAGCCAATGTCCATTAATCGCTTAATGTTCATGGTCGTTTCACGGCGCAGATCACCCTCGATCGTGAATTGAGCAATGTGGTCACGAATTTTTTCGAGATCCCCGTCGTTCAAGTCTTTCACTTTTTTGGAATATGCAATTCCACAAGCTTCGCAAATTTTGCGTGCACGTGTACGCCCAATGCCAAAGATAGCAGTCAAGCCAATCTCTGCATGCTTATGCGGCGGAATGTTAATACCAGCGATACGAGCCATATAAATCCTCTAAGGCATTCTTTAAAACTTGTTCCATCAGCCTTGGCGTTGCTTATGGCGTGGATCGGTACAGATCACGCGAACAACACCTTTGCGGCGGATGATTTTGCAGTTGCGGCAAATCTTTTTTACCGAAGCTGAAACTCTCATTTCACTCTCCTAATATTCTTACGTTGGACACCACAATGGTGACAAACGACATTTCCATTTAAATTACTGCAAGTACACAAACAGTGGCTAAAACTTAAGCACCTGGCGATGTTTTGAAATTCGCCTTTTTCAGCAAAGATTCGTACTGTTGGGACATCATGTAGTTCTGCACTTGCGCCATGAAGTCCATCGTCACCACTACAATGATCAACAACGAGGTTCCACCAAAGTAAAACGGCACGTTGTATTTCAAAATCAAAAATTCAGGCAGCAAGCAGACGAAGGTAATATAAACAGCGCCAGCCAATGTCAAGCGAACCAAAATTTTATCAATGTATTTGGCAGTTTGCTCGCCCGGTCGTATACCAGGTACGAATGCGCCACTTTTCTTAAGATTGTCTGCAGTTTCGCGGCTGTTAAAAACCAAGGCCGTGTAGAAAAAACAGAAAAACACAATAGCCGCAGCGTACAACAAAACATAGATAGGCTGGCCAGGAGTTAGCATGGCGGCAATATCTTTCAGCCAACGCAATGCATCACCAGTGCTAAACCAGCTCACCACCGTAGCAGGAAGCAAGATAATTGAAGAAGCGAAGATCGGTGGAATCACACCAGCCATATTTAATTTCAACGGCAGATGCGAAGACTGACCGCCATACACTTTATTGCCAACTTGACGACGTGCGTAATTGACTAATATTTTTCGCTGCCCACGCTCAACAAACACCACAAAGTAAGTCACCAGCACGATAACCGCAACAATAAATACTGCAATCAAAATGCTCATAGCACCGGTACGAACCAACTCCAGCAGTCCACCAATGGCGTTTGGTAAACCTGCCGCAATACCCCCAAAGATCAAGATAGAAATACCATTGCCGAGACCACGCTCCGAAATTTGCTCACCCAACCACATCAGAAACATGGTGCCAGCCGTCAAACTCACGACTGCCGACATACGGAAGCCAAAACCTGGCGCGATAACCAAGCCTGGGGAGCTTTCTAAAGCTAGCGCGATACCCAGAGATTGAAACAAAGCAAGACCCAGTGTTCCATAGCGTGTGTACTGCGTGATTTTGCGACGCCCCGACTCGCCCTCTTTCTTCATCTGCTCAAAGCTAGGAACCACATAGGTCAATAACTGCATGATGATAGAAGCAGAGATGTAGGGCATGATGCCCAGAGCAAAAACTGTAAACCGCGACAGCGCGCCACCCGAAAACATATTGAACAGACTCAAAATGCCACCTTGCTGACCTTTAAAAAGCTGCTGCAATTGGCTTGGATCAATGCCCGGCACTGGAATGTGCGCGCCCGTACGGTAAACCACCAGAGCCAACAACAAAAAGACCAAGCGACGGCGAAGATCGCCGTACTTGCCTGCTTTTGCCAATGGTGTTGGATTACTTGCCACGGTTCAATACATTTTCTATGTTTAATGAATCAAGCTACGGTGCCGCCAGCAGCTTCAATAGCGGCTTTTGCACCAGCAGTCGCGCCGATACCATTGAGCTTTACCGCTTTGGTCAAAGCACCGGACTTAATAACTTTCACAATTTTGGCAATTTGGTTCACCAAGCCAGCCTGCTTCAAGCTCAGCAAGTCGACCTCGGCAGCGCCCAAACGCTCCAATGTGGTCAAAGTGATTTCCGCGTTGAACTTCAGCAAATGCGATTTGAAACCGCGCTTAGGCAAGCGGCGCTGCAAAGGCATTTGACCGCCTTCAAAGCCTACTTTATGGTAGCCTCCTGCGCGTGATTTTTGACCCTTGTGACCACGACCCGCAGTTTTGCCGATGCCGGAGCCAATACCGCGACCAACGCGGCGTTTATAGTGTTTTGCGCCCTCTGCGGGCTGGATGCTATTGAGTTCCATCAGAGCACCTTCACCAGATAACTGATTTTATTAATCATGCCGCGAACTGCTGGAGTATCCTGCAATTCACTAACACTACGAATTTTGCGCAGACCCAAGCCGCGCACGGTGGCACGATGAGACTCTTTGGTGCCAATAGGGCTGCGCACCAGTTGAATTTTGACGGTTTGTTGCGTGGTCATAATGTGACTCCGATCAGGCAAAGATGTCTTCGACCGACTTACCACGCTTAGCAGCAACCTCGGAAGGCGTCGTTGAATTACGCAGCGCGTCTAAAGTGGCACGCACCATGTTGTATGGATTGGTCGAACCATGGCTCTTGGCCACGATGTCGGTAATGCCCATCACTTCAAACACCGCACGCATCGGGCCACCAGCAATAATGCCAGTACCTTTAGGCGCAGGAGCCATGATCACATTGGCAGCGCCATGGTGACCCGACACGTTGTGGTGAATCGAACCATTGCGCAACGAGACCTTCATCAGGTTACGCCGCGCCTCTTCCATGGCTTTTTGCACGGCTGCAGGCACTTCTTTAGACTTACCCTTGCCCATGCCAACACGTCCATCACCGTCACCCACCACCGTCAGAGCGGCAAAACCCAAAATACGACCACCCTTGACCACCTTAGTCACGCGGTTGACCGCAATCATTTTTTCGCGCAAACCGTCCTCTGGAGCATCGCCCTGCGCTTTAGCTTGAAATTTAGCCATATCTATTTCCGTGTCTGTTCGTTAGAACTGCAAACCAGCTTCGCGGGCAGCTTCTGCCAACGCTTTAACCCGGCCATGGTAGGCAAAACCGGAGCGGTCGAAGGCAACCTTCTCGACACCAGCGGCTTTGGCTTTTTCGGCAATGCGCTTGCCGATCATTTGTGCGGCGGCAGCATTGCCACCTTTTCCAGCACCACCTACCGCTGCGCGAATTTCGGCTTCGGCAGTAGAGGCACTGGCCAACAATTTGGATCCATCGCCAGAGATAACACTGGCATAAATGTGCAAATTGGTACGATTCACGGTCAGGCGTGCGACGCCCTGATTCGCAATGCGAATACGGGTTTGGCGTGCGCGGCGAAGACGCTGCTCTTTTTTGGTCAACATGGTGCAGCTCCTTACTTCTTCTTGGTCTCTTTGATCGTGATCTTCTCGTCCACGTAGCGAATACCTTTGCCTTTGTAGGGCTCAGGAGGGCGAATTGCGCGAATCTCGGCAGCAATTTGCCCAACGCGTTGACGATCAGCACCCTTGATGACGATTTCGGTAGGCGTTGGAGTTGCCACCGTAATGCCAGCAGGCATGTCTTTGTTCACCGGATGGGAGTAGCCAACCGTTAAATTCAATTTGGCGCCCTGGGCTTGGGCTTTGTAACCCACACCAACCAAGCTCAACTTCTTCTCGAAGCCCTTGGTCACGCCGACCACCATGTTGTTCACCAACTGGCGCATCGTGCCACTCATGGCATTGGCTTCACGGGATTCATTGGCGGGCACAAAGCTGAGCTTGCCAGCATCGTTACCGATCTTGACCAAGACGCTCTGGGCCAAGTGCAAAGCACCGCCAGAACCTTTGACGCTGATTTGATCTTCTTTGATGGACACATCCACACCTGCGGGGATGGTTACGGGCATTTTTCCTACACGGGACATTTTCAGTTTCTCCTCAATGCCGCGCTTAGGCTACGTAGCAGAGCACTTCACCACCGACACCGGTAGCGCGCGCTTTGCGATCAGTCATAACGCCTTTAGGCGTCGTCACGATAGCCACACCCAAGCCGTTTTGCACTTGGGGAATAGCATCATGTCCCTTGTAAACACGCAGGCCGGGGCGGCTTACGCGTTCAATGCGCTCGATTACCGGGCGACCCGCGTAATACTTCAACGCAATTTCGAGTTCGGACTTGCCGTCGTCGTTTTTAACTTTGAAACCGTCGATGTAGCCTTCGTCTTTCAAGACTTGGGCAATGGCCACCTTCACTTTGGAAGAGGGCACGGACACCGTGGTCTTTGCCACCATCTGCGCGTTACGAATACGCGTCAACAGGTCGGCGATAGGATCACTCATGCTCATGTTGTTACTCCTGCCCGCTTACCAGCTGGCCTTGACGATACCGGGAATATCGCCAGAAAAAGCCATTTCGCGAATCTTGGCGCGAGCCAAGCCGAATTGGCGGAAAGTGCCACGGGGACGACCCGTGATAGCGCAACGGTTGCGCTGGCGCGTTGGATTGGCATTGCGCGGAAGCTTTTGCAAACCCAAGCGAGCCGCAGCACGCTCTTCATCGCTCTTCTTCGCATCGTTTGCGATCGCCTTGAATTCCGCGTGTTTTTTCGCGTACTTGGCAACCAAATTGTCGCGCTTGAGTTCGCGCTGGATCAAAGCCATTTTAGCCACGGTGCACCTTCAGTTCTTGAACGGGAAACGGAAACCAGCGAGCAGCGCCTTGCACTCTTCGTCGGTCTGGGCCGTTGTGGTGATACTGATATTGAGACCGCGCAAAGCGTCAACCTTGTCGTACTCAATTTCGGGGAAAATAATCTGCTCTTTCACGCCGATGTTGTAGTTTCCGCGGCCATCAAATGCACGACCCGAAATACCACGGAAGTCGCGTACACGGGGCAGGGCCACCGTCACGAAACGATCCAGAAATTCATACATCTTCACGCCACGCAAAGTCACCATGCAACCAATGGGTAAGCCTTCGCGGATTTTGAAACCGGCAATAGCCTTTTTTGCTTTGGTCACCACAGGTTTTTGGCCTGCGATTTTGGTCATGTCAGAGACGGCGCTCTCCATAACTTTTTTGTCTGCCACCGCTTCGCTCACGCCCATATTGAGCGTGATCTTGGTGATGCGCGGAACCCGCATGGGCGACTTGTAGCCGAACTTTTCGGTCAGCTGTGGCGCCACTTTTTCGCGGTAAAACTCTTGTAGACGAGCCATGATTTAAGCCCCCTTGATTTCGTCGCCGCTGGACTTGAAGACACGCACACGCTTGCCATCGGCCAACAACTTAATGCCTACGCGGTCGGCCTTGCCGGTTACCGCATTGAAGATTGCCACATTCGACTGGTGAATCGGCATGGTTTTTTCAACGATGCCGCCCGTCGTACCCTTGAGAGGGTTGGGCTTGGTGTGTTTTTTCACCAAATTGATGCCGTCGACCACCACATGGCTGTCGTCAACACGCAGAGAAATTTTGCCACGCTTGCCTTTATCACGGCCAGCCAACACGATGACTTCGTCACCTTTGCGAATCTTGTTCATGACGCGCCCTTTTATAGAACTTCAGGTGCCAAAGACACGATCTTCATGAACTTTTCGGTGCGCAACTCACGCGTAACCGGTCCAAAGATGCGGGTGCCGATAGGCTCCAACTTAGCATTGAGCAACACTGCTGCATTGCCATCGAATTTAACCAAGGAGCCATCGCTGCGGCGAATGCCTTTGGCAGTGCGCACGACAACCGCGCTGTACACTTCGCCTTTTTTGACGCGGGCACGTGGCGCAGCTTCTTTAATGCTGACCTTGATGACATCGCCAACGCTGGCGTAGCGACGCTTAGAACCGCCAAGCACCTTGATGCATAGCACGGACTTTGCGCCGGTATTGTCGGCAACTTCTAACCGGGATTCAGTTTGGATCATTTCAAATTTTCCCAACTTGCACCACACCGCTGCAAGCAGCCGTATAGTCAGTCTTGGGCCCGTCGTCTATGCCGCAAACCACTCGCAGCACTTTCAATTGGGCAGATATTCCTCGCTGTTGTGCAGCGAAGCCTTGAATTATGGCAGATATTTGGCCGGCGCGTCAAGCCTGCGCATAAAAGATTTTGCAATGCCCCTTCGATTTGAGACTTTAAGGCCTGGCCCAAGCGCGGGAGCGCTCCACCGCCTCGCGCCAGCGCGCCAGCTTGGCGCGCCGTGCGGGCTCGCCCAGGCTCGGCTCAAAACGCGCGTCGATATGCCCATTGACCTGGCTGCGGTCTACGATGTCTTGCGCATTGCGCCAAAAGCCCACTGCCAAGCCCGCCAAATAGGCCGCGCCCAGAGCCGTAGTTTCGGTCACTTTGGGGCGCACTACAGGCACGCCCAAGAAGTCGGCCTGCATTTGCATCAGCAGG
>CANFOR010000103.1 GCA_947448675.1 Betaproteobacteria bacterium | reverse complement strand
TGCTGTTTGGCTCAGAAATAAAGGCCATATTGGCTGCAGAGCTCACCAGCCTTGCGTTAGGCGCTATCGATTTTGAATCGCTGCACCACTACCTGAGCTTTAACTACATCCCCGCACCATGGACGATTTGGCAAGGCATCAAGCATGTGATGCCCGGCACCTGGATGAAGTGGAGCCGTGCGGGGGGCGTGCAAACCCAGCGCTGGTGGAGCCTGGCCGAGCAGCGCGAACAAGACTATGCTTTTGAAGACTGGTCGCAAGAATTCATGCAGACGCTGGACGACGCTACCCGCATTCGCCTGCGCTGCGACGTGCCCTGGGGCGCGTTTCTCTCAGGCGGGGTGGACAGCAGCACCATCGTCGGCCTGATGGCCCAACACGTGGCCCAGCCGGTGAAGACTTTTTGCATTGGCTTTGCCGATCCGCGCTACGACGAGTCGGCCTTTGCCGCGCAGGCGGCGGCGCGCTTTGGCTGCGAGCACCGCATGGAAGTGGCCGAGCTGAACATGCTGGAGCGCTGGCCCCAGGTACTGTGGCACCTCGATCAGCCGCATGGCGACGCCTCCTTTATGCCCACCTTGCGGGTGAGTGAGCTGGCCGCCCAGCATGTGAAGGTGGTGCTCACCGGCGACGGGGGCGACGAGTTGTTTGCCGGTTATGACAAATACGCCCAGTACTTTGCCCGGCCCGACGCGCAGACCAGCACGAACGACGCATTCCAGCGCAGTTACTTCGACAGTATTTCGCTGTTCAGCCCACAGGCCAAACGGGACCTGTACCAGCCGCACCTACGCGCCCTGCTCGCGGGCGTCGACAGCTTTGACCAAGCGGCCAAGCCCTGGTTCGACCAGGCCCAGCACTTTGACCGTGTCAACCAAGCGCTGTACCTCGACATGCAATTGCTGCTCTGCGGCAACAACCTGGTCAAGCCCGACCGCATGGGTATGGCGGTCAGCATCGAGGCGCGCACGCCGTTTTTGGACTACCGCATGATGGAGCTGGCCTTTCGTTCGCGCGGTAGCACCAAGCTCAGCGGCAATGACAAAAAACACTGGTTCAAGCGAGCCGCCGCCCCCTTGATCGGCCAAGACCTGGCCTACCGCAAAAAGCAAATGTTCACCGTGCCCGTGGGCGACTGGTTTCGCACCAGCTCGTACAAATGGTTGGCCCAGACGCTACAAAAAAGTGAGCTGCTTACGCACTGTTTTCAAGCTCCAGCGCTGGAAACCATGCTCCACACCCACCGCGATGGCAGCGCTAACTACACCCGTGAGCTGCGTGCACTGGCAGCGCTGGCGCTGTGGGCTGAGCAGGCCTTGGTATGAAAAAAGTGCTCTTTGTTTGCTATGGCGGCGGGCATGTGAAGATGGTCTTGCCAGTGGCCAAGGCACTGCAAGACAGTGGAGCAGCCCAGGTCAGTGTGCTGGCCTTGACGACCGCTGCTAGCGTAGCAAGGGCATCGGGCTTGCATGTGCTGGGCATGAAAGATTTTCTGCGCGAAGCCGATGCATCAGCGCTAGCGCATGGCAAAAGGCTGGCAGCTGGTTTGAGCGGCTCGGTTTTGGATGGGGCAGAAACGCAGGCCTACCTGGGGCTATCGTTTTGCGATTTGGTCGCCGACATGGGTTTGCCCCAGGCCACTGCCGCTTACGCTTGGGCAGGGCGGCAGGCTTTTTTGCCCGTGGCTACGCTTAAACGCATTATTCAGACGCTGAAGGCAGATTTGGTGGTCGCCACCAACTCACCCCGCGCAGAGCGGGCCGGCATCGTCGCGGCGAGGCAATTGGGCCTGCCGTCGGTTTGTTTGGTGGACCTGTTTGCGCTGGACGAGTACCGTTGGATTGGTCAAGCCAACTACGCCGACCGGGTATGCGTATTGAATGAATCGGTACGCGAATTTCTGCTGGCCTGTGGTCGAGCGCCGAACCAGGTGGTGGTTACGGGGAATCCGGGTTTTGATGCGCTATTTGATCCGCAGGCTAGAACCGCTGGGCAAAGTTTGCGCAATAGCGCGGGTTGGGAGGGTCAAAAGCTGCTGCTCTACGCATTGCAGGACGAGCCCGCGAAACATCCTTTCAGCGGCAAACCGGGTGACCCGGACTTACCCAACGACTTGCTCGAACGCCTGAGCGATTGGGTCTTGGCACAGAACGATACCGTGCTGTGTGTGCGCCCGCGCCCGGGTGGCGCTGTCCCCGTATTGAGCCAGAGCCCAAAGATACGTTTAACAGGGCAAGACTGGCCGCTGCCCGCTTTGCTCCATGCTGCTGATATGGTGGTAACTCTGAATTCTACGGTGGGCCTAGAAGGGCATTTGGTAGGGGCAAGACTGATTCAAGTTTTGGGTTCGGTATTTGATGAGGCCATGCCCTTGAAGCAATATCGGATAGCAGACGAAGCGGTTACCATTGCACAATTGGAAGCGGCACTCGAACGACAAAAGCATGTCCCGCGCCATAGTATGAATGCCATGGGACTTGCAACCCACAACGTGGTCAAGGTACTACACAGTTTTCTTTAGATTGCATCTTTAATTTTTATGTCACTGATTCCTTATCCCAAAGCTGTTGATTTCGCAGACTACGAAGTTCCTGCAGAGAATGCGCGGGTTTTGTATGGTCTGCCGCGCAATGTGCAGTTCTGCGTACGCTGCGTGATCTCGAACCAACGTCCCAACTCCGCAGTGGAATACCAGCACACCAAGGCAACTTTAAAAGCCACTATTGCTTTTGATAAGGACGGTGTTTGCGATGCCTGCCGCTTTGCAGATCAAAAACATGGTGTCATTGATTGGAAGCAGCGGGAAGAGCAGTTGGCCGCTATTTGCGATAAGTTCCGCAGCACATCAGGCTATGACTGCTTGCTACCCGGTTCGGGTGGTAAAGACAGTTTCTATGCGTCGCATTATTTGAAAACCCGATTCGGCATGCATCCGTTAACCGTTACCTGGGCACCCCATGTTTATACCGAATGGGGTTGGAAGAATTTTCAATCCTGGTTGCACGCGGGCTTTGATAACCACCTGACCACGCCCAACGGCAGGGTGCACCGTTTGCTGACGCGCTTGGCGGTTGACAACCTATTTCATCCGTTCCAGGCCTTTATGTTTGGGCAAAAATCTTTGGCTCCCAAAATGGCCATATTGCACGACATTCCCTTTGTGGTTTATGGCGAAAATGAAGCCGAATACGGCAACCCGATAGGCGACACCGATAGCGCCCAGCGGGATTGGTCTTATTTCACCTCGCAAGACAAACAGCAGAGCTATTTGGGTGGTACGTCAGTGGCAAGTTTGCTGGAAGATTACGGTTTGGATGAGCAAGACTTATTGCCCTATTTGCCTGCTAACCCTGCAGAGTTAAAACGCAAACAGGTACAAGTGCATTATTTGGGCTACTACCTCAAATGGCATCCGCAAAGCTGCTATTACTATGCGGTGGAGCATGGTGGGTTTGAGGCTTCCCCTGAGCGCACACCTGGCACTTATAGCAAATACAACAGCATTGATGATCGTATTGACGATTTTCACTACTACACGACCTTCGTCAAATTTGGCATTGGGCGCGCGACCTACGATGCAGCGCAAGAAATCCGTTCGCGCGACATTACCCGTGAAGAAGGTGTTGCATTGGTACGGCGCTATGACGGCGAGTTCCCGGAACGCTTTGCTGAAGAGATATTCAAGTACCTCAGCATTCCGGAAAAAGAGTTTGGCCGCGCCTCTAAAATGTTTGAGCGTCCAACTATGGACCGTGAATACTTTATGCGTTTGGCAGATTCATTCCGCTCTCCGCATGTATGGGGTCGCGCAAATGGCCAATGGGCGTTAAAGCAAACAGTTTGGCAAGGTTCTCAAAGCTAAACATAGCTTTAGATCTATCCATGCAAATCGAAGCAAGAATAAGTAAAAAATCGATAATCAGCAGATTGACGATTAGTGTACTCATGCAAATCATAACTAAAAACATCTCTTTGGAGCATGGGTTTTGACCGTTAATCTGCGCATGATTGCTAGGCTCGACATCAAGGGCGCCAATCTCATTAAGGGGATTCATCTGGAGGGATTGCGCGTGGTGGGCGATCCGCATGTGCATGCGGTGAACTACTACGCAACAGGTGCGGATGAATTGGTTTTTATGGACATTGTGGCCAGTTTGTACCAGCGCAATAACCTCTCAGAGATTATTAAGCGGGTGGCGGACAAAATTTATATTCCCATCACGGTAGGCGGAGGTATTCGCTCGCTTGATAACGTTAGCCAAATGATGCATTCGGGTGCAGACAAAGTGAGTATCAATACGGCTGCGATAGAACGCCCGCAACTCATTACTGAGGTTGCGAACAGATATGGGTCGCAGTGCATGGTGGTCGGCGTCGAAGCCAAGCGTGTTGCACCTGGGCGATGGGAGGCCTATACCAACAATGGTCGTGAGCGTACCGGTATCGACGTGCTGGAATGGGTCAAACAGGTCGCCGACAGAGGCGCGGGGGAAATCATGATCACCTCGGTAGATCAAGAGGGTACCCGCAAAGGTTTTGATATTGCTTTGCTGCAAACGGTGTGTGATACGGTGAACCTGCCGATTATTGCGAGCGGCGGTTTTGGAAAAGTAGAAGATTTAAGCCTGTCGGCCCAAACGGGTGTTTCTGGTATTGCCATTGCCGATGCTTTGCATTGGGGCCGAATGAGCTTGCCTTTCATCAAGGCGCAGGCCTTACAGGCTGGCTTGGATGTGCGTCCATTTAGCGGAGTACCAGCGCTATGAGTGTGTCAGTAACTGTGCTCGATTATGGTATCGGCAACTTGCTCAATGTAGTGCGGGCTTTGGAACATTGCGGGGCCACTACCAAAGTGATTACCAGTGCCGCAGAGGCACCTGCACAGAGCGCCTATATGGTGATGCCTGGCGTCGGTGCATTTGGTGACGGAATGGCCGAAATTCGGGCCCGCGGCTTTGACCATTTAGTGCGGCAACACGCGGCAACGGGGCGGCCTTACTTGGGCATCTGCGTAGGCATGCAGGTCATGTTCGATGCGAGCGAAGAAATGGGCGAACACCAAGGAATGGGTCTGATACCTGGCAAAGTGCTGGCGGTTCCAGAGCGCGGTTTGGATGGTCAAAAACATAGGATTCCGCACATCGGTTGGCGTGCCCTAGAGCCTGTACAAACCTGGAGTGGCACTATGCTGACTGGTGCACAGCGGGGCGATCGGGTCTACTTTGTGCATTCATTTGCTGCTGTGCCTCAAGAACCTGCTATCACTCTCGCGCAAGTGTCTTATGACGGCATTCCGATCTGCGCCGCGGTACGCAAAGACAATTTATATGGAACCCAATTTCACCCGGAGCGCAGTGGCGATGTGGGCCTTGGCATGCTTGCTCAATTTTTGCAGCTATGAGTCTTTCGCGAAACCTATGGCGTTGTAATTGTATTTAGTCGAGACTAACTGCTAGGGTATATGGAGCGGATAGTCACTTCAATTGAAGCTAATTATGATTTGAGATTATGCAAAATATAGAACAGAATGCGTCACTCCAAATTTTGCTCACCGGTGCCGGATCTATTGGTCGACGCCATGCCCAAAATTTGCGTACGATGCTACCAAATGCCAACTATAGCGTGGTGTGTCGGTCTGAAGATTCACGTGCATGGGCTAACGCATTTGGGGCACAAATAAAACTCTCGGTCGATGACGCATTACAAAGCAAGGTTGATTTGGCTGTCATCAGCAGTGGTTCGGTAAGGCATGCCGATGAACTAATGAAAATTATGCCGCATGTGCAAGCCTTGTATGTTGAAAAACCTCTTTTAACAGATAGCACAGCCTTAATTGCTTTGAAGAGCTTGCTCGCCAACGGATGGAAAAAAGCCAGTGTGGTGGGTTGCAATTTGCGGTACCTTGGGGCTATTGAAAAATTGCACCAAGCTATTACGGCGGGTATGGTTGGCCGTGTGGTGCATGCTAGTTTACGGGTAGGTCAGTGGCTCCCTGATTGGCGCGCATCAAGAGATTGGCGTGCCGGATACAGTGCCCACAGAGATCAAGGTGGGGGTGTTATTTTTGACTTGGTCCACGAACTTGACAGCGCCATTCGTTTGTTTGGGCCTATTGCCAATGGACAGGCCGCCGCAGCGAGTTTGAGTAGTCTTGCGATTGACGCCGATGACAGTGCTGCAATTATTTTACAAATGCAGTCTGGTTTGCCCGTTCAAATTGGACTCGATTACGTTAGCCGACAGCCAATACGAGAATACTTTGTTGTGGGTGACCAAGCTAGTTTGCGATTAGATATTCTTGGTCGACAATTGCAGTTAATCAATGCTACCGAGACACGTTTACTGCATACGGTCGAGGCAGATTGGGATGTGGCCAGTACGTATACCTTGGCCATGGCTGATCTTGTGCGTGCTTGGCATTCCGGAACTCCCAGCTGCTATGGCTTACTCCAAGCTTTGCATACAACGGAGTGGATGCTTAAGCTCGAAAAAAATGCATGGCGTACTCAAGCTTCTACGCTTAAAAATCCATCTGTATGAAAACCATCATCACTATTTGTGCTAGGGGGGGGTCTCAAGGTTTGCCAGGTAAGAACATTCGCCCCTTGCTTGGAAAACCCTTGATCGCTTGGACGATAGAGCAAGCCTTGGACGCTGGTTTGGCCGATGCCGTGTATGTTTCAACCGATGAACCAGAGATTGCCAAAGTTGCCGAGTCCTATGGTGCTCGGGTGCCATTTTTACGACCTGCAGAATTGGCTACTGCTAATGCGGCAAAGTTACCTGTTATTTGCCACTTGGTGGATTGGGTAGAGCAGCATGAGTTGGCGGTCGATAAGATAATTGATTTGGACCCTACATCCCCTCTGCGTGACGTGGCCGATATTCGAACGTGTGCAGGATTATTGGACGATCAGACTGATGTCGTCATAACGGGTTATGAGTCTAGCAAGAATCCGTATTTCAATATGGTCGAGTTGAAGTCGACGGGTTTTTATGAGCGTGTTTGCATCCCTCAGAACGAAGTGTTAGGCAGGCAGGGTGCCCCTAAAGTTTATGCGATGAACGCGTCCATTTATGTTTGGCATCGTGTAAGTCTTACCGGCTCGCTTTGGGCTGCACCACGGATTCGCATGCATTGCATGCCCCAAGAGCGCTCCATTGACATTGATCATGCTATTGATTTTGATTTGGTTGAATTATTGATGAAAAGGAAGCTAAACCATGGTTGATCCATTTCGTCTCGATGGCAAGGTGGTGGCTCTTACAGGGGCGGCTGGAATTATTGGTTCAGAGGTCGTAAAGAGTTTTTTAGAATCTGGTGCTAAGGTATTTGCTATTGATCGAGACCCTGCTGCATTAGATCGGCGCTTTGGAAATGGTCACAGCATGCTATTACCTTGGGTTGCCGACGTAACGCAGCGCGAATCCATTGAAGAAGCTTTTGTACAAGTGCAAAAGCGCTGGGGTGTGCCTGATGCATTGCTGAACAATGCCGCTACTAAGTCAGCTAATTTTTTTGAACCATTCGAGAGTTTTGCCCTAGAAGAGTGGAACGATGTAATGGCTGTGAATTTAACGGGAGCGATGCTGTGTGCGCAAATTTTTGGTGCAGCTATGGCAAAACAGAATAATGGCAGTATTGTTAACACTTTATCGATCTATGGCATCGTGGCACCCGATCAGCGTATTTATGAGGGGTCTGAATATTTAGGCCACCCCATTAATACACCAGCAATTTATGCTGCTAGCAAAGCGGGCTTATGGGGCTTGACGCAGTATCTAGCAAGTTATTGGGGGCGGTGTGGGGTTCGAGTAAACGCATTGACGCCTGGTGGCATATTCAGTGGCCAGAACGATACGTTTGTTAAAAATTACTCCCATCGTGTTCCTTTAGGGACAATGGCTCAAAGCAACGACATGGCTAATGCCATGCGTTATTTGGTGAGTGATGCATCGAAATACGTGACCGGGCATAACTTAGTCGTGGATGGTGGGTGGACAGTATGGTGATGATGGAAAAGGTTTTTGTCATTGCAGAGGCGGGCGTTAACCATAACGGTAGTATCGAGATGGGCTTGCAACTGTGCGCCGCCGCCAAGCAAGCGGGTGCCGATGCAGTGAAGTTCCAAACCTTCAAGGCGGAAGACTTGGTTGTTCCTGGCGCGCCTACGGCCGCGTACCAAGAGCGTCAAACGGGTGCTACAGACCAATTTCAGATGTTGCGTTCCTTGGAGTTGACACTGGAACAGCATGTTCGGTTGCAAGCGTATTGCGAGCAGATTGGCATTGAGTTTTTTTCAACGCCATTTTCTGTCCAAGCGGTAGATTTATTGATGGGCTTGGGGGTTGGGCGTCTCAAAATGTCATCGGGTGAGCTTACCCATCGCGCACTGATTTCGCATGCAGCGGCAACCGGCCTACCGCTACTGATTTCTACTGGCATGGCCAGCATGGCTGAAATTACCGAAGCTCTGCAATGGGTGCAAGAAGCCCGGGGAAATTTACAGGGCGTGAGTGTGCTGCATTGCACTTCGTCTTACCCTGCGCCAGACAGTGCGCTCAATTTGCGTGCGATGCAATCACTGGCAAATGACTTGGGCCTGCCGGTGGGTTACTCTGATCACAGCAGTGGGATTGAGGCTTCGCTTGCGGCCGTGGCTATGGGTGCAAGCGTGATTGAAAAACACCTCACCCTCGATTGCAGCTTGCCAGGGCCCGACCACAGCGCCTCATTAGAGCCTTTGGCTTTCGCGAGCATGGTGCAAGGCATCCGCCGCATCAGCAGCATGCTTGGTGACGGTATCAAGCGTCCCAGCCAAGACGAGCTAGAAACCGCCAAAGTTGCCCGGCGCAGCATTGTGGCGGCATGCAATATTCCGGCTGGCACGGTGCTGCGTGCGGACATGCTGGCCTGCCGCCGCCCGGCAAACGGCATTGCGCCCAAAGAAATGACAGCGCTGCTAGGCCGAACCAGCAAGACGCCACTTAGCACTGGACAGGCCTTGCAATGGACGCAATTTCTTGTAGAACCCGCGCCGTGAATACCCGCACAGATGCTGTTCGCAAGCTCATTTACGTTAGCGGAACGCGGGCCGATTTTGGTTTGATGTGTTCCACCTTGCAGCTGGCTGCGGCACACCCGTTATTGGATGTGTCGGTGGTGGCTACTGGCATGCACCTGAACCCCCAACTGGGCCACACCGTTGACGAAATACATCAAGCCGACTTACACGTCTGCGCGCAAGTGCCCATCGACACGGACACACGCACGCAGGCCAGCATGTCCAGCGCAATCGGTGCATGTATTCAAGGTTTGACCCAAGTGTTCGAGCGGGAGCGACCGGATATGGTGTTGCTGCTGGGCGATCGGGGTGAAATGCTGGCGGCAGCCATCGCAGCTCTGCATTTAGGCATCGTCTGTGTGCATGTTCATGGCGGCGAACGATCGGGCACCGTAGACGAACCTGTGCGACATGCTATTAGCAAACTCTGCCAATACCATTTGGTGGCAACACGACAATCGCGTGAGCGCTTGCTCCGTATGGGAGAGCCTGCGGCGCAGGTTTTTATCACTGGTGCACCGGGCTTGGACGGCCTAGCACAATCGGCTAATGTCGCTCGCCCCGAGCTGTGCAGCTTATTGGGTTTAAGTGATGCGCCATTTGTGCTGGCTTTATCTCATCCAGTAGTGCAGCAGGCCGATGAGGCTTATCTTCAGACCCAAGTTTTGCTCTTGGCGCTACAGCAATTGGCCCTGCCCGT
>CANFOR010000102.1 GCA_947448675.1 Betaproteobacteria bacterium | reverse complement strand
GCCATAGGCCAAGTGCTGCAGCTGGCCGGTAAAGAAGTCGAGGTGCTTAGCGCCGTGCACGCCGTACCCGCTGTGGGCTTTAGCGTCAGCGCTGGCAACGGCTGCTTTGTGTTCTCTGGCGACACCGAGCGCAACCCCGCCTTTTGGCAGCGCGTTAACCAGCTCCAGGTGGCCATGCTCGTCATCGAAACCGCCTTTAGCAACCGCGAGCAAGAGCTGGCCCAGCGCGCCCTGCACCTCTCGCCCATCACCCTGGCCGACGAGCTGCGCCACATCGGCCCCGGCAAGCAATACCCCATCTACATTACCCACACTAAGCCTGCCGAGACCGAGCTCATCATGCAAGAGATCCAGCAGCACGACACCACCCAAGCCCTGGGCCAACACGCCCTGCACGACATCCGCTGGCTGCGCGCCGGCGCAGAATTTGTTCTGTAAAGCCTCAGGCTGACAAAATTTGTCTGCCTGCTGCCAGCCCAGCTGACAATAAGTGCGCCAGCGCAAGCCAAGCAAGCCCGTTTGTAGACTTAGTTCACACTTGCAGCCGCTGGGCACAGTTGGCACGAAGCCTGCTCAAGTACCTGTGTTAGTTTTTCTTTAACCGTATTAGGAGTTTTTATGAAACGTCAATTGCAAAAGGGCTTTACCCTCATCGAGTTGATGATCGTCGTCGCGATCATCGGTATTTTGGCTGCTGTGGCCCTGCCTGCTTACCAAGTCTATACACTCAAAGCCAAAACCTCTGAAGTCGTACTTGCTGCTAGCTCTTGCCGCACAACGGTAACTGAGAAATACCAAACCGGTAACACCGCTCCTGGTGCCGGCAACTGGGGCTGCGAAAGCGCTACTTCAACGTCTAAATATGTTGCTAAAGTGTCTACCACCGACAATGGCGCTATCGGCGTAACGGTTGTTGGTAACGGAGTTTTGGATTCAAGTGTGAACGGTGCTTTGGTTTATCTAGAGCCGCAAGATGCCGGTGGAGTTGCCCTTACTTCTAACTCTGTTGGCGCAACCTCTGTAAATCGCTGGAACTGTGGTGGAAGCTCAGCCGCAATGCTGAAGATTTTGCCAGGCTCTTGTGCAGCCAATTACGCAACTGCCCCAACCGGCACTTTCAAACCCTAATCAGTACTGGGTAGACAAAAAAAGTCGGCTTTGGCCGACTTTTTTTTGTACAGCACAATAACGCATGCCATTATTTAAAACCATGCCGCGCATACTGTTGGTCGGCTTATCGTTTGCATTGCTCTGTGTGGCTTGGTGCTACCCGTTTGTCGAGGGACCTTCTGAATTTATACAGCAGCAAATTGCTGCACTCATGTGTTGCAGCTTATGGTTGCTGTGCATGGGCGGGGCATGGCGCAAAGGCTTGCTCTGGTGTTTGGTTGGGCTGTTTTCCCTGCTTTGTGTTCGCTCTGCCTTTTACTTGGCGGATACGGTCGTGACGATGGTGATGTTGCTCTTGGCCTGCGGGGCCATCGCTGCCGGGAGCCTACAAAACAATCAAATAGAACGCGCTCAACTGCTGGCCTGGTGTTTGACGGCGATTGCCGTACTCAATGCCTGCGTTGGTGTGCTCCAATTTTTGGGCCTAGAAGACCAGCTTTGGCCTTGGGTGGTAGACGCGCCGCAGCGCGGAGTTGCTTACGGTAATTTACGCCAACCTAATTTATATGCAAGCCTATTATGTTGGGGCCTTGCATCCTCGCTCTATTTGACAGGTTTAGGAAAAATCAGCTGGAAAATGAATTTATTTCTCGGTGGTCTCATGGTCGCGGCCGTGGCGGCTTGCGGCTCGCGCATTGGGGGGCTAGAGATATTGGGTATTAGCTTTTTGCATTGGCTTTGGCGCAAACCCGACGGTGCTTCAAAGTCTGTAGGCCCCACTCTGTGGTGGCAAAGTGTATTTTTGATCTTTATGTACAGCGCTTGGCAATGGTTTTGGCCAGTGCTGGCTGCCTTGCACGGTTTTGAGTCGCACACCACGCTGGCTAAGGCGGCAGCAACTGCATCGGACTCTCGGCTCGACATTTGGTTAAACGCATGGGATTTGGCTTTGCAGCAGCCATGGTGGGGGTGGGGCTGGCGTGAGTACGGTTTTGCCTATTTTATTGCGCCCTCTTCGCACTGGTTTCGAGGCACTGGACTTTCAGAAAACACGCATAACTTACCCTTGCAATTGGCGGTAGAGTTAGGTTTACCAGTTGCTATAGCATTTATAGCGCTCTGCGCTTATGCATTGTGGCGTGGCAGATTTTGGGTAGAGCAATTGGCCGAGCGCAAATATGCCTGGATTCTTGTGTTTACGGTAGGCATGCACAGCCTCGTAGAGTTTCCGCTTTGGTATGTGCAATTTATGGCGATTGCGGCTTTCGCTATAGGTTTACTTATGCCACCTATCAAAACCAACATTTGGCAACATGGGCGTTCCGTTTTTCTGATGGGCGTGCTAGCACTATTAGGTTTTTCTGCATACGCGTATTTAGATTATGAGCGCTTAAAACTAGCCTACGGCATACCCAATAAGATGTTTCCTGAAGCCAAAAAAACTGCAATTAAAGAAATGCAAAATTCTTGGTTGTTTGCGTCTTCTGTTGATTATCTTCAGGTGGTTACCGACCCTGTCTCGCAAGATAATGCAGCGCAAATATTGCCAGCGGCAATGCGAGTGATGCACTTTTCTGCTGAACCTAGTGTATTAACCCCATTGCTAAACAGCGCTTGGTTATTGGGGCATCTTGATGTTTACGATTCGTACGTACACCGATATTGCCGCGTGTTTCCGCGCCAGTTTGGTTATTGGTTAGATGGCACTGTGCTGCCCCAGGTAGATGTGGCTGCCCATGTGGGGCTTTTGGCACAAAGTGATGAATGTATTGCCCAAAAATGGAATGCTGCAAAAAGCCATTTTGCGCAGACTCATGCAAATCCATAGAGCCCCAATGCCTTCGCTAACATGCGTTTGTTTGTAGTCTTCGGCGCGCTGCTTTTGCCCTGGCTCAACCCCATCGCCAGCGGCCCATCCCCTTCTGCACTTCCCAGTTTGATCGCTGCTCTGTGCACCGGCTTGGCCGTGCTGTGGGTGCGCCCGCGCGCGGTGCTGGGCCTAGTTGCTCTATTTTTTATAGCGCTCTGCGCAGGTTTGGCGGGCGCTAGCGGCGGGTTTACCCAAGAGTTGCTGGCCAGTTGGCAGGCCTTGGGCATGCTGTGGCTGTGCGCAGCCATGGGTGCGCAGGCATTGGCCACGCGGCCTCTGGCGCAGTGGGTGGCCTGGGCCTGGCTGTTGGCGGCGCTCATCAGCAGTGTGTTTGCCCTGCTGCAGTACGCGGGCTGGGCGCATCACTTTGCGCCATTCATCAGCGCGTCGGCAGGTGGCGAGGCCTACGGCAACCTGCGCCAGCGCAACCAAATGGCCACGCTGACCTGCATTGGCGTGGCGGCATTGCTGTATTTGCAGAACACAAACGCTACAAAATTCGCAGCACGCCAAGCGCTTTCTGCCTGCGCTGCAGCCTTGCTGCTCCTGGCTAATGCGGTCACGGCTTCGCGCACGGGGTTGACGCAGTTGCTGCTGCTGCTGTGCTTGGCTTGGCTGTGGCGAGCGGGTTTGCCGGTGGCGCTGCGGCGCTTGCTCTGGCTGGCCTTGCCCCTCTACGCACTCGGTGCATGGCTGTTGCCCTGGCTCAAAGGCGTGGCTTTGGGTAATGCGGTGCTGCGCATTGCGCATGAAGACACGGGCTGCGGCAGCCGCTTGGTGCTGTGGTCTAACGTGTGGGACTTGATCGCGCAAAAACCTTGGCTTGGCTGGGGCTGGCGCGAACTTGCCTGGGCGCATTACCAAACGCATTTTGCGCCGCGTTTTTGCCAAATTTTAGACAACGCGCACAACCTGCCCTTGCACTTGGCGGTGGAGCTGGGCCTGCCGGTGGCCACGGCGGTGTGCGCGGTATTGCTCTACGCCCTGTGGCGCGGCAAGCCGTGGCGCGAGGCCAACCCGCTGCGCCAACTGGCCTGGAGTGTGCTGTTGTGCATCGGCTTGCACAGCCTGGTGGAATACCCGTTGTGGTATGGGCCGTTTCAAATGGCTTCAGGTTTGGCGGTGGGCCTGCTGTGGGCCAGCAGGCCTGGCCAGCGCGTACGCACAGAAGAAAAAAGCCCTGTAATGCCCTATTTATATGCGTTTGCAGCTATTATTTTAGTAGCATCATCAGCCTGGGTGGCGTATGACTACCACCGCGTGAGCCAAATGTATTTGCCCTTAGGGCAGCGCAGCAGCGCCTACCGCGAAGATACTTTGCGCAAAATTGGCAGCAGTTTGTTGTTCCACAACCAGCTAGAGTTTGCTCGGCTCAGCGTTACGCCGCTGACGCCCAACACTGCGGCACAGCAACGCGCCTTGGCCGTGCAACTGCTGCACTACTCGCCCGAACCCAGGGTAATCGAGGTCTTGATCGAAAGCGCCAGCCTAATGGGCGACGTTTCCGCCGCCAGCGCCGAGGCGCGGCGTTACCAAGAGGCTTTTCCGAACGACTACGCGCAGTGGCGTGCCAAGCAGCTGCTCGCTGGCATGGCCGCACCGGCGCTGGCTGCGAGCGCTGTGCCAGCGCAGTGAGTCGCTGCGTTGGTGGGGCTCTGGGCTTGTGCGCAAGCTGTATGCGGTTTTAGCCCGCCACAAAACTGCCCGACTTGCCGCCGTGTTTTTCTACCAAGCGGATGTCGTGCATGACCATGCCACGGTCGACCGCCTTGCACATGTCGTACACCGTGAGCAGGGCGGTTTGCACCGCGGCCAGGGCTTCAATTTCTACGCCGGTGGGCCCCACGGTTTCCACCCGAGCCGTGCAAAGTACCGTAGACTGTGCGTTGTCAGCTACAAAATCAATAGCTACGCGGGTCAAGGCCAAGGGGTGGCACAGGGGCACCAGGTCGCTGGCGCGCTTGGCCGCCTGGATGCCCGCAATGCGCGCAATGCCCAGTACGTCGCCTTTTTTGGCGGTGCCCGATAGAATAATTTCCAGCGTGGCCGCTTGCATCACAATGCGGCCTTGCGCCAAGGCCACGCGGTGCGTGCTGGGCTTGCCCGCCACGTCCACCATATGGGCTTGGCCCTGGGCGTCGAAATGGGTTAGCGTGTTGTTGCTCATATTTTTAAACCGGGTTACCGAACCTTTACACAGTCGAGGCATCATAAAGCCATGTTGAATTGGACAACCCGCCTGCGGGCAGCAGGCATACATTTGGGTGTGAGCGCTACCGTGGCCGCGGTATCGGCCTTGCTGGTGTTTTGGCTCTGGTACCCCTGGCCGTACCGCGAAATATCCAGCGGGCGCGAGCTGTTTTTTATTGTGATGGCGGTCGACGTTGTGCTCGGCCCTCTGCTCACTTTTGCCGTGTTTGATGTTCGCAAAAGCTGGCGACATTTGCGCATCGACCTGGGCATCATCGCTGTGTTGCAGCTTGCTGGTTTGAGCTACGGTTTGTGGACGGTCTTCATTGTGCGCCCCGTGCACTTGGTGTTTGAGTACAGCATGTTCCGCGTGGTGCATGCCAGTGAGGTGCCTGCAGAGTTGCTGCCCAAGGCTTTGCCTGCGTTGCGGGCCTATCCAGTGCTAGGGCCAACGGCGCTGTCCCTGCGCCCGTTTACGAGCCCTGGTGAGCAATTTGACCTGACGATGGCAGCTATGCAAGGCAGTGTGCTCTCGGCGCAACCGCAGCTATGGCAGCCCTATGAGGCGGCCAAGTTCGAGATACTTAGCAAAGCCAAAACAATGCCTACGCTCTACGCCCGTTTTGGCGCACAAAAGGCCTTGATCGACGAAGCCGTGCGCTCCAGCAACAAAACTGCAGAGGGCTTGGTGTGGCTGCCCCTGGTTGGGCGCAAAAGTTTTTGGACGGTCTTGCTTGACGCGCAGTCAGCCCAGCCGGTGGGCTATGTGCCGCTCGACTCGTTTTAGCAAAGCCGTACGCGCATTGCCTTTAGCATGAGAAAACCTCCGTTAACGCCCGCCAAATATGCGTGTGCAGCTATTTTTTTAATAGCTAACATCGCAGGCAGCACGCTCGCTTCCGGCCAGGTCATAGGCCATGCAATGGCCCAAGTGACGGGCCAGCTCGCAGGCCAAGCGGGAAACCCAGGCCGCAGTGGCGCATTGCCCAATTTAGGTGATGGAGAAGACATGTCGCTTTCGGCAGAGCGGCGTTTGGGCCAGCGCGTCATGCGCGAGATTTACCGCGACCCCGACTACCTGGACGACCCGGTGCTGGGCGACTACCTGCAAAGCATTTGGCAGCCGCTGCTGGCGGCCTCGCGCGCGCGCGGTGAGCTGAGCGCCGAGATGGACGAGCGCTTTGCTTGGCAGCCGTTTTTGGTGCGCGAGCGCAGCGTGAACGCCTTTGCCTTGCCCGGCGGCTACATGGGCGTGCACCTGGGGCTGGTGGCCTTGGTCAACTCGCGCGACGAGCTGGCCTCGGTGCTGGGCCACGAGATGAGCCACATCACCCAGCGCCATATTGCCCGTGCCAGCAGCAAGCAAGCGCGCCAAGCGCCCCTGCTCATGGCGGCCATGATTTTGAGCGTGCTGGCTGCCAGCAAAAGCCCCAACTCTGCCAACGCGGCCAATGCCGCCATCGCGGGCAGCATGGCCGTGGGCCAGCAAACCCAGCTCAACTTCTCGCGCGACATGGAGCGCGAGGCCGACCGCATTGGCTTCTCGGTGATGACCGGCGCGGGCTTTGACGGGCGTGGTTTCGTCAGCATGTTTGACAAGCTCGGTTACGCCAACCGCATCAATGACAACGGCTCCTTCCCCTACCTGCGCAGCCACCCGCTGACCACCGAGCGCATTGCCGACGCCCAGCTGCGTTTAGCCCAACCGATGGACGCCCTTGCCGCGCCCCAAGCGCCCAGCGCTGAGCCCTTGCTAATGGCCGCGCGCGCCAAGGTCTTGGCCAACCCCGGGGTGGACGTGTTGCGCGCCTTGGTGGCCGATGTGAGTAGCTCCGCCGCCCAAGCCCAGCTGGAGGGCCAGCCGCGCGAGCGCCGCGCCGCCGCGTATTACGGTGCCATCATGGCCAAGCTGCGCTTGAAAGACTTTGCTGGCATGGCCGCTTTGCAGTCGCGTCTGGCCCAGCTCACAGCGCCCGATGCGCAAGCCTTTAACGCTAGCACTTTGCTAGCAGTCGAGGTGGCCCTGGCGCAAGGTGATGCGCGCCGCGCCCTGCTGCTCTTGCCGCCGGTGGGCAATGCCAGCAGTGCCACCCGCTTGGCCGACGGTGGTCTGGCCAATGTGGCTTTGGCCGCGTCGCTGGCCATGCCCAGCGCCCCGCGCGCGGCCCTGCTGATGGCCGCGCAGGCGCACAGCATGTTGGGGGGCTCGGCCGAGTTAGCTGAGGCCGCCTCCATCTTGCAAACCCGAGTGGCCTTGGCACCGCAAGACGCACTGGCTTGGCAAAACTTAAGCGCGGTGTACCAGCGCCAGGGTTTGATGGCGCACGCGGTGCGCGCCGACGCCGAGGCCCGCGTGGCCGAACTGGACTACAGCGCCGCGCAAGACCGCTTCAAGGCTGCGCAGGGCATGCTGCGCAACCAGCCGCGCGGCGCGGCGCAAGACGACATCGAGGCGTCCATCATCGACACCCGCACGCGCCAAGTGGCCTTGCTACTTCGTGAACAAGCGCTCGAGCGCTGAGTCGATCACCACGCCCATGGCCGAGTAGATCAGCGAGCCCAGCAGGGCCGCGCCAAAGCCCTTGACGGCAAAGCCGCTGAGCAAGCCCGCCGCCGCCCAAAACATCAACGCGTTGATAACGAACAAAAACAAGCCAATGGTGATGAGCGTGACCGGCAGGGTCAACACGATCAAGATCGGCCGCAGCACGGTGTTGAGCAGGCCAATCACCAAAGCCGCGACCAGGGCCGCGCTAAAGCTTTGCACCACCACGCCGCTGTACAGATGCGCCACCAAGAGCAGGGCGCAGGCCCCTAGGAGCCATTTTGCAAGGAGTTTCATGGGCGGGAGCATAGCACTTCCCGGCAAAGCCTTTGAGGGGCTCTTAGCGGCCGTGCTGGGCGCGGCGCTGCTGCCAGTAGCCTGCACCCAAAACGCCCACAATGGCCAGCGCGTACACCGCCCAGCGGATCGCGCTAGCATGCAGGCTGGTCTGCGCCAGCCAGGGCTTGAGCAGGGGCTCGCCCAGCACCATCTGCGCGGCCGTAAAGGCCAACACCGCCGCTCCGGCTTGGATGATGATCGGGAAGCGTTCCACCAGCTTGAGCACCAGGGCGCTGCCAAACACCACAATCGGCACGCTGATCAGCAGGCCCAAGAGCACCAAGCCCATCGAGCCCCGCGCCGCGCCCGCCACGGCCAAAACATTGTCAACGCCCATCAAGGCATCGGCGACGACGATGGTTTTCATGGCTGCCCAAAAGCTGGTGGCTACCGGGCCATCGTACGCGCCCTTGTCTGAATCGGCCAATAGCTTGTAGGCAATCCACAGCAAGCCCAAGCCGCCGAGCAGCAGCAGACCCGGTACTTTGAGCAGCCAGACCACGCCAACCGTCATCAGCGAGCGCACGGCAATGGCACCCACGGTGCCCCAAATGATGGCCTTGCGTTGCAACGCTGAGGGTAAATTGCGCGCCGCCAGCGCAATCACGATGGCGTTGTCGCCGGCCAAGACCAGGTCGATCAAAATAATGGCCAACAAGGCCGACCACCACGTTGCAGTAAAGAGGTCCATGCGAAATTACAGCATCGCACGCATATTCCCTGCAAGGGCGAGGGGCTATGATCGCCCTCCCACTTGCCCCGCCCTATGTCCGCCATCCACATCACCGACATCGAGTCGGCCATCAACTTTTGGCGAGCCCGCTCGCCCTCGCCCGACGGCGTTACGCTGTGCTCCGAGCTGCGCGCCTTGGCCGAGGTGTATGCCTTGCTGATTTACTACCGCGAAGAAGAGGCCGACGAAAAGGGTTTTCCGCCTGCGGCCTACGCGGCGTGGCTGGAGTGGTACCGCAGCACGCCTGACGCGCCCTGCATTGCGATTTGCTCGACCAGCCAGGGCGACGCGATTTGCAAGGGCTGCGGCCGCAGTTTTGACGAAGTGCAGCACTGGACGGCCATGGGCCCAGCGGCCAAGCGCGTTACCTGGCGGCGCATCAGCCTAGAGGCCACGGCCTGGCGCTTTAACCGCTACGCGGAGCGCGCCACTGAAGCGGCTTCTGTGCACGTTTAAGTTACTTCCAACGCTGGCATTCCAGGTTAACGCTGCGGCTGGCATTGCCCAGCGTGAGTTGCCCCTCTTGGATGGTGGCCGATAGCTGCATGCTGCGCTCGGCCAGCAGGGCCAACTCGCGCGCGGCATCGGTGGGCACGCGCCAGACCTGCAGGTTTTGCGGGCGCGAGAGCTTGTTCTCCATGCCCTTCCACCACACCTCGGCGGCGTGGTGAAAGCAGTACAGCAGCACCAAGTCGGCCTTGCCGCAGGCTTTGATGAGGGGCTTGTCTTCGGGCTGGCCGACTTCCACCCACAGCTTGACCTGGCCGGTGAAGTCTTTCACCCACACATCGGGCTCGTCGACATTCGACAGGCCAGCGCCAAAGTCCAGCGTGGCGTCGCCATTGCATAAGGTGTCGACGCTGTGCGCGTTCAAAGCCAGCGCGGCCAAGCGAACCATCATGCGTTCGTCGGTCTCGCTGGGGTGGCGTGCCAGGGTCAGATTGTGGTCTGCGTAGTAGCCGTGGTCGATGTCGGCAATTTGCAGGTTGGCTTTGAAGCTGGTGGATTTAATGGCCATGTTTACACGCGGCGTGCCAGCGCGGCCGCCTGGCCAATGTAGCTGCCCGGTGTCAT